>JBEVIK010000264.1:0-4496 GCA_040510715.1 Candidatus Limnocylindrales bacterium | reverse complement strand
TCCGGTGGCCGTGAACGTACCGGTCGCCGGGTCGAAGAGCTCGGCCTTCGTGGTCGGCGCACCCGAGGGGCTCGGGGCGGGCGAGGCGCCGGCTGTCCCCGCGTTCAGGTCTGCCGTGACACCACCTGCGATGAGGACGCGGCCATCCTGGAGGCGAGTGGCCGTGGCGAGGACATGTGGCGCCACCGTGTCGCCAGCGGTGGGACCGAAGGTCCCCGTCGCGGGGTCGTAGAGCTCGGGCGGCGGCACCACCTGTGGGGTCGATGGGCCCGTGGTGCCGACCGTGGTCTCGGTCTCGCCGCCACCGACGATGAGCACCCGCCCGTCCGCCAGGAGCGTCGCGGTGTGGAACGTCCTCGGATGGGCCATCGACCCGGTCGGGGTGTACGTGTCGGTCGCCGGATCGTACAGGTCCGCGCTCGCGTAAGTCTGGGGGCCCGAAGGCTCGTCCGAACCGCCGAGGGAGAAGCCGGTAGCCATGCCGGACGCGCCGCCCGCGATGAGCACCAGGCCATTGTCCAGGGCGGTGGCGGTGGCCATGAGCCGCATCGTGGGCGGCTGGGTCGAGTTCACGACTCGCCCGGCGACCGGGTCGTAGGTCTTGGCGACGAGGCTGAGGATGAGCACACGACCGTTGGGCAGGAGCGTCGCGGTGGCACAGCCAGCGACGAGGACGAGCGACGCCACCAGGGCCAGGAGACCGGATCGGCGCATCGGACCACCTCCAGGAGCACGTGGGACGCCACGCCGACGCGTGCCCGCCGACGGCTGAGGCAGCCCACGGCCGGTCGGCTCATGCGCAGCGCGCAGCCTACGCCGTCATCCTCCCGATGGGAACCCTCAGCGCGGGGCTTCGGTCATCGCGATCCCGTGGCATGCTCACGACAGCGGCAGGCAGGCACAGCCGGAAAGGGCGGACATGACCATCCAGCTCCCCATCGCGGACCAGGGGCTCACGTGGGCGGTGACGCGCAACGAGCACCCGACCTCCCCTGCCGAGCGGGAGGCGATCCTCGCGAACCCGGGCTTCGGGAAGCACTTCACGGACCACATGGTGGACATCTGCTGGTCCAAGGACGGCGGCTGGCACCGCCCACGGGTCTCGCCCTTCGGCCCGATCCAGCTGTCACCGGCCGCGGCGGTGCTGCACTACGCCCAGGAGATCTTCGAGGGCCTCAAGGCGTATCGCCATCCCGATGGCTCGATCTGGTCGTTCCGGACCGATGCCAACGCCGCCCGGATGCAGCGCTCGGCGCGTCGGATGGCGCTCCCCGAGCTGCCCACCGAGTACTTCTTCGACTCCGTGCGCCAGCTCATCGCGATCGACGGCGACTGGGTCCCGTCCGCGCCCGAGACGAGCCTGTACCTGCGCCCGTTCATGTTCGCCAAGGAAGCGTTCCTGGGCGTCCGGCCGGCCGACAAGGTCGCGTACTACGTCATCGCCAGCCCGGCGGGTGCCTACTTCAGCGGCGGCATCGCACCCGTGAGCATCTGGCTCTCGACCAACTACGCGCGTGCCGCCGTGGGGGGCACCGGCAGCGCCAAGACGGGGGGCAACTACGCCGCCAGCTTGCTGCCCCAGTCCGAGGCCTACCAGCACGGCTGCCAGCAGGTCATGTTCCTCGACCCCGGTGGGAACCTCGAGGAGCTGGGGGGCATGAACGTGGTGCTGGTCCGCCGCGACGGCACCCTCGTGACACCCGAGTCCGACTCCATCCTCGAGGGCGTCACCCGCGAGTCGGTGCTCCGCCTCGCCGCCGACCGTGGCCACCGGGTCGAGCGACGCGAGATCGCGCTCGCGGAGTGGCGCGACGGCGCTGCGGCGGGTGACGTGGTGGGTGCCTTCGCATGCGGCACCGCCGCGGTCATCGTGCCCATCGGCAAGCTGATGGCCCCGGATCTGGAGATCGTCCATGCTGGGCCCGAGTCTGAGGAGCTGGCGCTCTCGCTGCGCGAGGAGCTCACGGGCATCCAGTACGGTCGCGTCGAAGACCGCTACGGCTGGATGACCCGCCTCGACGCCTGACCCTCGGGCCGGCTCGGCCGGCGAGCGGTCAGCGGACGACGATGTTCACCAGCCGGCCCGGCACGTGGACCACCTTGACCACGGTGAGGCCGTCGAGGTTGGCCTGCACCTTGGGCCGGGCCATGACCAGCCGCTCGATCTCGTCGGGTGGCAGGCCCGGCGCCATCGGCACGAGGTCGCGCAGCTTGCCGTTGACCTGGACCGGCAGCTCGATGCTGTCCGCGACCACGAGCGCCGGGTCGAACGGCGGCCACGCCTCGGCGTGGATGGAGCGCCACATCACCCCGGCCACCTCGAGCCGCTTCGACCACAGCTCCTCGCTGACGTGTGGCGCGATGGGCGCCAGCATCAGCAGCAGCAGCCGGGTCGCCTCGTCCCAGCCCGCACTGCCGGCTACCGCGGTGCCGCGGTAGCGCATCAGCAGGTTGGTCAGCTCCATGAGCTTTGCGACCATCGTGTTCCAGCGGAACCCGGCGTGGTCGTCGGTCACGTCACGCAGGGTCCGGTGGGCCGCCACGAGCAGCGAACGCTCGGCGGCCCAGACATCGTCGAAACGCTCCGGCTCGCCTTCCACCCCGATCGGGTCGAGCACCACGGTCCACACCCGCCGCAGGAAGCGGTGGACGCCCTCGATGCCTGAGGCGCTCCAGGGGCCGCCCTGGTCCCATGGACCCATGAACATCAGGAACAGGCGCACCGCGTCGGCGCCATAGCGGCTCACCAGCTCGCCGGGGTCCTGGACGTTGCCCCGGCTCTTGCTCATCCGCTCGCCATCGGCGCCCAGGATCTGGCCCTGGTTGAACAGCTTCTTGAAGGGCTCCCGCTCGTGGACGATGCCCAGGTCGTTGAGGGCCTTGGTGAAGAACCGGCTGTACAGCAGGTGCATCACCGCGTGCTCGGCGCCTCCGGTGTACTGGTCCACGGGCGTCCAGGTCCCCTCGAGGTCGGTGTCGATGGCGACATCGGTCGCCTGAGGTGACAGGTATCGCCACCAGTACCACGAGCTGTCCACGAACGTGTCCATGGTGTCCGTCTCTCGATGGGCGGGGCCGCCGCAGCGTGGACACGTGGTCCGGTAGAACGAGTCGGTCCACGTGAGGGGGTTGCCACCCTCGGGTCGGTACTGGAAGTCGTCCGGCAGGAGCACGGGCAGCTGGTCGTCCGGCACGGGCACGATGCCGCACGACGGCGTGCCCTCGCAGTACACGACCGGGATGGGCGTGCCCCACGGGCGCTGGCGGCTGATGAGCCAGTCGCGGATGCGATAGGTCACGGTCGCCGTGCCCTGGTCGCGTGACTCGAGATCGGCGACGATGCGCCGGAAGCCCTCGTCCGCGGACATGCCGCTGTACGGGCCGCTGTTGACGACCCGCTCATCCGGTGTGTGGGCGATGAAGGCGCCCTCGACGATCTCGTCGTCGGAGGTGCCCGCCGGCGCGATGACCCGGCGGATGGGCAGCCCGAACCGCGTCGCGAACTCGTAGTCGCGCTCGTCGTGCGCGGGCACGGCCATGATGGCGCCGGTGCCGTACCCGGAGAGCACGTAGTCCGCGATCCAGATCGGGATGCGCTCGCCGTTGACGGGGTTGATGGCGTCGGTGCCCAAGGGGACGCCGGTCTTCTCCCGGTCGGTGGAGAGCCGCTCGATCTCGCTCCGTCGGCGTGTCTCGTACACGTACGCGTCGACGTCCGCCGTGCGGTCGGGTGCCGTCACCCGCTCGACGAGCGGGTGCTCGGGCGCCAGCACCATGAAGGTCGCCCCGAACAGGGTGTCGGGCCGGGTGGTGAACACCCGCAGCTCCTCGCCGCCTTCGTGGTGGTCGGACGGTGCGGTCAGGAACACGACCTCGGCGCCCTCCGAGCGGCCGATCCAGTTGGTCTGCATCGCCCGGATGGGCTCGGGCCAGTCGATGCCCTCGAAGTCGAGCAGCTCGTCCGCGTAGCTGGTGATCCGGAAGAACCACTGCTCGAGGTCGCGCTTGATGACCTGGGTGCCGCATCGCCAGCAGACCCGGTCGGGACCCTCGACCTGCTCGCGGGCGAGCACGACCTGGTCCTTGGGACACCAGTCGACCGCGGCCATCTTCCGATATGCCAGGCCGGCTTCGAGGAGGCGCAGGAACAGCCACTGGTTCCAGCGGTAGTAGTCGGGCTGGCAGGTGACGACCTCGCTGGCCCAGTCGAAGGTGGCACCCATGCTCCGGAACTGGCGGCGCATGTTCTGGACGTTGCGCATCGTCCAGGCGGCCGGGTGGACGCCGCTCTTGATGGCCGCGTTCTCCGCCGGGAGGCCGAACGCATCGAAGCCGATGGGGAAGAACACGTTGTCGCCGTTCATCCGGTGATAGCGCGCGATGGCATCCGTGGGCGTGCAGATGTACCAGTGGCCGATGTGCAGGTCGCCCGACGGATACGGGTACATCGTGAGCAGGTAGAAGCGCGGCCGGGACGTGTCCGAGAGGTCGGTGTG
>JBEVIK010000263.1:0-3245 GCA_040510715.1 Candidatus Limnocylindrales bacterium | reverse complement strand
TGATGAGTCTCATGGAGGGCTTCTCCGACTGGGTCATGGATGACGTGGGCGCACAGCTGTTGCCGGACGTCGCGAAGATCCGCGAGCGGTTCGAGCAGCGCCGCGACCAACGTCGGCGTGGCATCGACCGGATCGTCGCCCGCCTGACCGGGCTCGACCTCAAGATGGAGCAGTACCGGCGCGGCGAGCGGTTCGTGGCCGGGGTCCACGCCGCGGGAGGGGATACGGCCGTCGCCCACCTGTGGGACGGTCCCTCGTCGCTGCCCACCGATGCCGAGATGGACGACCCGGCCGCGTGGGTGCGTCGTGTCGTGCCGGAGGCGCTCCGGGTGGCCGGCGCGGCCGAGCCCCCAGCAGCAGCCGGGGCCTGATGCCTGGCTCCGGTCCGGGCGGCGTCCCCGCCGCCATCGCGCTCACCCCCATCCTGTCGGCGCGGTATCGCGACCAGGACCTCGAGCGCATCGCCGCTGCGGCGCCCGGGGCCCGGCTCGTCACGGTGTCGCTCGAGGGACTCGCGGACGGGCCGCTCGACGATGTCGAGGTGATGCTCCGGGGGCCGCTCCCCGCCGCGACCTTCGAGCGGATCCTCGCGCGGGCGCCCAGCCTTGCGTGGGTGCACTCCGCGACGGCGGGTGTCGAACGGGTCCTGCCGGCGGCGCGCAGCCGGGATCTGACCATCACCAACGCGCGCGGCGTGTTCTCGGAGCCCATCGCGGAGTACGTGCTGATGATGATGCTCGCCATCATCCGCCGGCTGCCACAGCTGCTGGAGCTCCAGCGCGAGCGCACCTGGCAGCCCCTCCTCGCGACCGAGATGCGGGACCTCACGGTGGGCATCGTGGGGCTCGGCTCGATCGGGCGCGCCGTCGCCGCGCGCTCGCTCGCCTTCGGGTCACGGGTCGTCGCCATGCGGCGCCAGGCAGCGGATCCCGCCGGGCTCGCCGCGGAGGACCCGGCGCTCGCCGGCATCGCGCGGATCCTGGGCCCCGACCAGCTGCCCGAGCTCCTCGCCGAGAGCGACATGGTGGTACTGGCGCTGCCCCTGACCCCCGATACTCGCGACCTGTTCGATGCCTCGACGTTCGCGGTGATGAAACCCGGGTCGTGGCTCATCAACGTGGCCCGGGGCGGCCTGGTCAACGAGCGGGACCTGCTGCGGGCGCTGTCCACCGGCCCGATGGCGGGTGCCGTGCTGGACGCCTTCCGCGACGAGCCGCTGCCGCCCCACTCACCGCTCTACGGCGTCTCCAACCTCATCATCACGCCGCACACGTCGTGGACCAGCGGTCGCGTGCTCGATCGCAGTGTCGAGCTGTTCCGGGACAACCTCCTGCGGTGGATCGCCGGGCAGCCGCTGCTCAACACCGTGGACGTCTCCAAGGGGTACTAGCCGCCGCACGTCCCGGTGGCTGGGGAACCGTTCGGTCCCGATCGGGACTCGTACCCTGTGAGCGCGGCAAGACGTGCCGCGACGCAGTCGGTGCCGAGATGCAGGCTGAGCTCGTCAGACGAGCGCAAGCAGGGGATCACGAGGCGTTCGGCGTCCTGGTTCGGACGTCCCTGCCCCGTCTGATCGGCATCGCCCGCCTCGTGCTGCGGGACCAGGATCGCGCCCAGGACGCGGTCCAGGAGGCGCTCGTGCTCGCCTGGAAGCACGTGCGTGCGCTCCGCGATCCCGGAGCATGGGACGGTTGGCTCTATCGCCTCACGGTCCGTGCCTGCTATCGGTCGGCACGGACGCACAGGGCACGGGACCTCGTCGAGCTGCACGTGGTGCTCGACGACGAGCCCGCGACCATCGACTTCTCGCTCACCGTCGCGGAGCGGGACCGGCTGGGCCGGGAGCTCGGCCGGCTGGCGCTCGATCAGCGCACGGTGATGGTGCTGCATTTCTACCTCGACCTGCCCCTCACGGAGGCAGCAGAGGTCCTCGGTATCCCCGTCGGGACCGCCAAGTCCCGGCTCCATCGCGGACTCGAGGCGCTGCGTTCGGCCATGGCCGAGGAGCAGCCTCAGTCCTTGAGCGTCGTTCGGGAGCGTTCGGCATGAGCACGCGTTCATCGCTCGAGCGCTCGGTCGCCGCGTGGATGGCCGACGAGGCCGCCCTCGGCGACGACGACGCCCTCTTTGATGACCTCCTCGCCGCCACCCATCGGGCTCGCCCCGAACCGCGGTGGCTGGCACTCCTCAAGGAGCCTCCGATGCGGAAGCACTCACGCGTCGCGGTCGGCTCGCCGACCGCACGCATCCTGGTGTTCACGATGATCCCGCTGCTGTTGCTGCTGCTCGCCGGAGTCGCGGTGACGGTCGCGGTCCAGCCCAACGGTGACACCGACGACTGGCCGATCTACCTCGGCGACTATGATCGGACCGGCGTGGCGGACGAGGGGCCGGTCGGCCGACCCGTGGTCCGCTGGCAGTTCCAAGCCGGCGGTTCGATGATCCACAACATCGCCATCGTCGGCGACCTCGTCTACGCCTCGAGTGACGACGGGCTCTTGCATGCCCTGTCGCGGGCCGACGGCTCGGAGGCCTGGAGCTATCCCGCCACTGGGTCGGATGTGAGCGTTACCGATGGGCTGCTGACCGTCGCGGATGACACGGGTGCCGTCCACGGTCTCGACGCACGAACGGGCACCCAGCGATGGGTGGCCGAGGCACTGTCGTCCCCGACCGGCGCCACATTCGGCGACGGCGCCCTGTATATCGGGACGGGGACAGGCGAGCTCGTGTCGCTCGACCATGCGACCGGGCAGGTCCGCTGGCGCACGCCTATCTCGGACACGCCGGTGCATAACCCATCGTTCCGCGACGGGCGCGTGTTCGTGGGCACCGCCGGCGCCTATGTCGCCTTGGCCGCCGAGGACGGCCACATCCTGTGGACCGTCGACACCGGTGCCGACCTCACGGGCTCTGCGCGGGTCGGGGACGGGATGGCCTTCATCGGCAAGTCGGGTGATGCCATGTCTGGGCACCTCAGGGCCATCGACATCGAGTCGGGGGCAGAGCTCTGGAACATGGAAGGACTCTTCGGCGCGCCGACCATCGGTGACGGCATCGGCTATTCCGGTGGTCCGGGTCGATTGACTGCAGTCGACCTGCTGACCGGTACCGAGCGCTGGCATGTGGACTTCGATGGAGGCCTCGGTGGCCCGGTGCTGGCGGACGGAGTCCTGTACGTGCTCCTCGACCTCCAGCCCATGAGCTACGCCCTGGATGCCGCAACCGGTGAAGAGCTGTGGCGG
>JBEVIK010000262.1:0-5365 GCA_040510715.1 Candidatus Limnocylindrales bacterium | reverse complement strand
ACCCCAACGGCTCGGCGCGGGACATCGCGGCGGTCATCGACGAGCGCGGCACGGTCGCGGGGCTGATGCCCCATCCGGAGCGCGCCGCGGAGGCCATCCTGGGCAGCGACGACGGGATGCTCCTGTTCCGCTCGCTGGTCGAGAGCGCCGCGGCCGGCGCGGTGGCGGCGTGACGGCGACCGCCGTGGCTCCGCTCCATCGTGCGCTCGGGCTCACCGACGGCGAGCTCACGGCCATCGGTGAGCGGCTCGGGCGCGCGCCCAACGACCTCGAGCTGGCCATGTTCAGCGTCATGTGGAGCGAGCACTGCTCCTACAAGTCGTCGAGACCTCTGCTCCGGACGCTGCCCACGGGCGGCGGGGACGTGATCGCGGGGCCCGGCGAGAACGCGGGCGTGGTGCGCATCGGGGACGGCCTCGCGGTCGCCTTCAAGCTCGAGTCGCACAACCACCCGAGCGCCGTCGAGCCGTACCAGGGGGCGGCGACGGGCGTGGGCGGCATCCTGCGCGACATCTTCACCATGGGAGCCCGGCCGGTCGCGGTGCTCGATGCGCTCCGCTTCGGCGACCCGAGCCGCGCGCGGACCCGCCACCTCGTGCGCGGTGTGGTGCGTGGCGTGGGTGGCTACGGCAACTGCGTGGGCGTGCCCACCGTGGGCGGCGAGCTGTCGTTCCACCCGAGCTACGACGAGAACCCGCTGGTGAACGTCATGGCGGTGGGCATCCTGCGCGAGGACCAGCTGACGCGTGCCGCAGCGCCCGGGCCCGGGAACCTCGCGGTGCTGTTCGGATCGACCACGGGACGCGACGGCATCGGTGGCGCGTCCGTGCTCGCCTCCGCGACGTTCGGTGAGGGGAGCGGCGCCAAGCGGCCCAGCGTCCAGGTGGGCGACCCGTTCGCGGAGAAGCTGCTCATCGAGGCGAGCCTCGAGCTCATCGCGGGCGGTCTCGTGGAAGGGCTCCAGGACCTTGGCGCAGCGGGCATCACGTGCGCGGTGTCGGAGACCGCGGATCGCTCCGGGACCGGCATCATCGTGGATCTCGATGCCATCCCGCTCCGCGAGCCGGACATGGAGCCCTTCGAGGTCATGATCTCGGAGTCGCAGGAGCGGATGCTGGCCATCGTCCGGCCCGAGCGGCTGGACGGGGTGCTCGAGGTGTGCCGCCGCTGGGACCTCCCGGCCGCGGTCATCGGCCGGGTCAGGGCGGAACCGGTCATCCGGATCGTGACCGGTGGCGTCGGGCCGGACGGGGAGCCGGCGACCGGTGCGCGGGAGCTCGCGCGCATCCCGGCCGCCGCCCTGACCAGCGACGCCATCGTCCATGAGCGGGTCGCGGAGGCGCCGACGCGTCGCCGGCAGGCCCCCGCCCCCGGCGAGGCGACGCTGTCGGTCGGCCTTCCCGAGCGGGGCGTGGACCCGTCGGTCGTGCTCCAGGCGCTGCTGGGTCACCCGAACCTGGCGTCACGCGCCTGGGTGACCTCGCAGTACGACTCCACGGTCGGTGCCTCCACCGTGGAGGGCAGCGCGCACGGGGCGGCCGTGGTGCGGGTGCCCGGCACGAGGACCGGGCTCGCCATCGCGACCGACGCCAACGAGCGGGTGGGCCTGCTCGATCCCTGGAAGGGCGCCGCGTTCGCGGTCGCGGAATGCACCCTCAACATCGCCGTGACCGGAGCCCGACCGCTGGGTGTCACCAACTGCCTCAACTACCCGGACCCGGAGCGGCCGGAAGGGTTCTGGCTGCTGACGCAGGGGGTCGCGGGACTGGGCGATGCGTGCCGCGCCCTCGGCCTGCCCATCACCGGTGGCAACGTCAGCCTGTACAACGAATCGGTCGCCAACGGACCCATCGCGCCCACCTGCCAGGTGGGTGTCGTGGGCCTGCTGCCCGACGTCGAGCGGCGTGTCACGCCACCCTTCCGCGGCGCGGGCGATGTCGTGGGCGTGCTGGGCGGCCTCCAGCCGGGTCTCGGCGGCTCGGTCTACGCGGAGCTCGCGGGGAGCGAGCCTGATGACCGCCCACCGGCCATCGACCTCGAGGCGCACCGGGCGCTGCTCGGCCTCGTCGTCGAGGCTGCCGCGGCGGGACTGCTGCGCTCGGCCCAGGACGTCAGCGGCGGCGGCCTCGCGGTCGCGCTCGCGGAGTCCTGCATCTGGGGGGAGGTGGGCGCGGACCTGCGGCTGGCGTGGGGCGGGCCACCTGCCACGGCCCTGTTCGGCGAGGGACCCAGCAGGGTCGTCGTGAGCACGACGCCGGACGACTGGCCACGCCTGGCGGCACTCGCCCTGGAGCGCGGCGTGCCCATCCAGCGGCTGGGCGAGACGGGCGGGGCTCGGTTGCGCATCCAGCTCGCGGGTGACGGTGCGATCGGGCTGCTCGAGGAGCGTGGCTCGGCCCATGTCGATCTGCTCGACGCCGCCGTGGACCTCCTGCGGGAGGCATGGCTGGCGGGTCTGCCGCGCGCGCTCGGGGACGATGCCTGGGAGGCGACACCGGGCACGACCGGTCCGGCGAGCGCCATCGAGCTCGGAGCGGCCCGCTGATGTGCGGCGTCGTGGGCGTCCACGCACCGGGCCAGGAGGCGGCGTCGCTTGCCGCGCTCGGCATCTTCGCGCTCCAGCACCGGGGCCAGGAGTCGGCGGGAGTGGCCGCCAGCGACCGCGAGGGCGTGATGGTCTACAAGGACCTCGGCCTGGTGGCCCAGGTGCTCGATGAGCGGCACCTGACGGCGCTCCACGGCGAGCTGGCCATCGCGCATTGCCGCTACTCCACGACCGGATCGACGGTCTGGGAGAACAGCCAGCCCACGCTGCGCATGGGGCCGCGACGCACGGTCGCGGTCGGGCACAACGGGAACCTGGTCAACACCCGGGAGCTGCTGGAAGGGCTGCAGGGCGGACGGGGGCGGCTCGTCGGCACCACCGATACGGAGGTCCTCACGGCGCTGCTCGCGGACGAGCCCGGCACTGACATCGTGGACGCGCTCCAGCGGGTCCTGCCCCGGGTCCGGGGCGCGTACTCGCTGGTGGTCATGGACGAGGACCGGGTCATCGGCGTCCGCGACCCGTACGGCTTCCGACCGCTCGCGCTGGGCCGGCTGCCCCAGGAGATGGTCGTGGCCGAGCGCGCCGCCGCGGACGATGAGGCGGGCTCGGAGCCGCTGTGGAGGGACGACGAGCGCGGGCGACCGGCGGCCACGGCACGTGGCTGGGTGCTCGCGTCCGAGACGGCCGCGCTGGACACGCTCGGCGCGGAGTACGTGCGCGACGTGGAGCCGGGCGAGATGGTGGTCCTGGGCGAGCCGGGCGGCCCGCGCTCCATCCGCTTCGCGGAGGGCCACGAGCGGCTGTGCGTGTTCGAGCTCATCTACTTCGCCCGCCCCGACTCGTACCTGCTGGGGCGCAACCTGTACGAGGTGCGGCGGCGCATGGGCGAGGTGCTCGCCCGCGAGGCACCCGTGGACGCCGACCTCGTGATGCCCGTGCCGGACACCGGTGCACCCGCGGCGGCCGGGTTCGCAGAGGCATCCGGTCTTCCGTATCGGGACGGCATGGTCAAGAACCGGTACGCCGGCCGCACGTTCATCCAGCCGTCCCAGTCGATGCGCCAGCGCGGCGTCAACATGAAGCTCTCGGTGCTCCGGGAGCAGGTTCGCGGCAAGCGCCTCGTGGTCGTGGATGACTCCATCGTGCGGGGCACCACGACCCGCCAGATCGTCCACCTCCTGCGACGCGCGGGTGCGGCGGAGATCCACCTGCGCATCAGCGCGCCGCCCATCTTCCATCCCTGCTTCTACGGCATCGACACCTCCATCGAGACCGAGCTCATCGCGTCGCGCATGGACATCGAGGGCATCAGGACCTTCGTGGGCGCCGATTCGCTCGCGTACCTGTCGATCGGCGGGGTGCTCGACGCCATCGAGCTGCCCAGGTCCCGCTTCTGCTTCGCCTGCTTCGACGGCGAGTATCCGGTGCCCGTGCCCTACGACGTGGCGTCCCACAAGTTCGTGCTGGAGGACCTCACCCTCCCGGCGGGCACGTGACGGACCGGTCACGCGTGGCGTATGCCGCCGCGGGGGTGGACGTCGCGGCGGGCGAGCGCTCGGTCGAGCTGCTGCGGGAGCGGATCGCACGGGCTGGCGCAGCGGGCGCCGACCTCCTGGGTGGCCTCGGTGGGTTCGGGGCGGCCCTGGAGATCCCAGCCGGCTACGCGCGGCCGGTGCTGGTCTCAGGCACCGACGGCGTGGGCACCAAGACCGAGATCGCGAGGCTCATGGGTCGATACGACACCATCGGACGTGACCTCGTCGCGATGTGCGTGGACGACGTGGTCTGCCACGGCGCCCGACCTTGGCTGTTCCTGGACTACCTCGCGGTCGGCCACCTGGAGCCGGAGCGTGTGGCGACCATCGTGGGCGGCATCGCGGACGGCTGTGCCGAGGCGGGCGCGATGCTCGTGGGCGGCGAGACAGCGGAGCATCCGGGGGTCATGGCGGAGGACGCCTTCGACCTCGCGGGATTCTGCGTGGGGATCGTGGAGCGCGACCGGCTGATCGACGGCTCGGCGACCCGCGAGGGCGACGCCATCGTGGGCATCGCCTCGTCGGGCTTCCACGCCAACGGCTACTCCCTCGTTCGTGCATGGATCGACCGCTCCGATCCGCCGAACGACACGCTGGCGATGCACCTGGGCGAGCTCGACGAGACGCTCGGTGAGCTGCTGCTGGCACCCACCACCATCTATGCGCCGCATGTGCTCGCGGTGCTCGAGGACGTGGCCGCCGCCCGACGGCGCCTGGGAGGCATCGCGCACATCACGGGGGGCGGTCTGCCCGGGAACCTGCCCCGTGCGCTGGCACCGGGTCTCGCCGCCCGGGTCCGCCCGGACCGGTGGGAGGTGCCCGAGGTCATGCGACACATCGCGCGCGACGTCGGCCTGTCCGGCCCCGAGCTGCGCTCCACGTTCAACGGGGGCATCGGGATGGCGCTCGTGGTCGAGCCAGCAGCCGCGTCATCGATCGTCGGACTCCTGGGCCAGCGCGGGCAGGAGGCCTGGATGATCGGGGAGGTCGTGTCGGTCGACGTCACCGGGCCATCGAGGTATCGCGAGGAGGCCGGGTGACGGAGGTAGGAGCGCGCATCGCGGTCGGCGTGTCGGGGCAGGGGAGCAACCTGCGGGCCCTCCGCGCCGCCGAGCGACGCGGGATGCTCGGGGGCAGCATCGTCAGCGTGTTCGCCGACCGGGTGTGCCCGGCACTCGACTGGGCGGTGGAGCAGGGCATCCCGGTGCTCCTCGTGCCGCCGTCCGGGCATGCCGACGCGGCGTCGTGGGACATCGGACTGGCCGCAGGGCTCCAGCAGGTC
>JBEVIK010000261.1:0-13114 GCA_040510715.1 Candidatus Limnocylindrales bacterium | reverse complement strand
GAACGCGCGCTCGTGGTGACCGTGCTGAGCAACCGCTGGGGGCTCGACCAGGAGTCGATCGCGCGCATCCTCGCCGCGGTGTATGCCGGCCGGTCCCGGGGGACCGGCCGATCGGGGGATCAGGCGGGGGCGCCCTTCTCGATGGGCACGTCGATGAGCGAGCCCCACTCGGTCCACGAGCCGTCGTAGTTGCGGACGTTGGGGTAGCCCAGCAGCTCGTGGAGCACGAACCAGGAGTGCGACGAGCGCTCGCCGATGCGGCAGTAGGCGATGACCTCGGTGTCGGGGGTCACGCCCTTGGCCGCGTAGTGCGCGGCGAGCGTGGCGGCGTCCTTGAAGGTGCCGTCCTCGTTGACGGTCTGGGCCCAGGGTGCCGAGGTGGCGCCCGGGATGCGCCCGGCCCGCTGCGCGGTCTCGCTCATGCCCGGGGGCGCGATGACCTCGCCGTTGTACTCGGCGGGCGAGCGGACGTCCACGAGCCGCAGGCCGGCACCCACCTCGGGCAGGCGCGCGAGGATCTCGTCCCGGAAGGCCCGCAGCGAGCGGTCCACCTCGGGCAGCGTGACATCGGCGGGCGCGTGGCCGGGCACGTCCACGGTCACCGGGTAGCCGTTGTCGAGCCAGTACCGACGGCCGCCGTCGATGATGCTGACCTTCTGCCAGCCGAACAGCTTGAGCTGCCAGTAGGCCCACGCCGCGAACCAGTTGTTGTTGTCGCCGTAGAGCAGGATGTGGGTGTCCGGGCCGATGCCCGAGCGGGACAGCAGGGCGGCGAGCTCGTCGCGGCTCACGATGTCCCGGCGGATGCCGTCGGACAGCTGGCTGGTCCAGTCCCAGCCCACGGCGCCCGGGATGTGGCCCTGCTCGTAGGCGGCCGTGTCCACGTCCACCTCCACGAACCGGACCGCCGGGTCGTCGAGGTGCTCCTTCGCCCAGTCGGCGCTCACCAGGGCGCCGGGGGTCGCGTGATCGGTCATGGGGTTGCCTCCTGCGTGGTCGTTTCGGGGCGATGCGACGCCCCAGTGAGGTGATCCGAAAGCGTCGGGCGCGTCCGCCGCGCCCGGGTCGTCAGGGGATCGCCCCCTCCTCGACCGCGAATGCGCGGAGACGCTCGGTACACACGGCCGCGAGACGAGCGGCCTGACCTACGAGCCACGGCGTCATCCTCGGCGTGTCCTCGAGCACCAGCTCAGGACCGGCAAGGCCCTCGCGCAGGTCCACGCCCGAAACGGACCGGAAGTCCGCGAGCCAGTTCGCCTGGAGCTGGACCAGGGCGGCCACGACGACGTTGCGCGAGAAGGACCAGTCCACGTAGCGGGCATTGAGGTGGTCCACCATGTCCCGGACGCGGACCGGGAGGCCACGCTCCAGGCGTGCCACGAGGTGCACCACGCGCAGCTCCGCGAAGGGGTCACCCCGCTCGGCGATGGTGGGTGGCTGGAGCTCCGGGTCCGGCAGGCCCGCGGTCTCGATGAGCGTGAGCATCAGGTCGGCGAGCCTAGCACAGCGATGGCCGAAGACCGTGACGCACGGAAGGCGTGCGGGCTGGCGCGCGATCGACCATCTGGCGGTCAGCACGACCGCGCGGGACGCCGTTCGGAGGCGACCGCAGCAGCTTCGACGTTCGTCGCGACCACGGGGTCATCACGCGCCGCGCGCTTCCACATGATGGGAGCGCTCCCGGCCGGGAGCTCCAAGCGCACGGCGGGGCTGGGAGGCGCATTACGAGCGTGTGAGCGCGCACATCTGAGGGCTTGACAGCCGCGCCGGCAAGCCTAGGATGGGAGCGCTCCCAATCCGCTGGCCCGGACCGGGAGTGGAGCGACCAGTGGATCCAAGGAGGTCCTGGCGAACGTGGCGCGCACCCTGGATGACCTCGCCGCCATCAGCGGCGTCTCGCGCTCGACGGTCTCCCGCGTCATCAATGGCGGGTCGTCATCGGAGCGCGCCCGGCGCCGAGTGCTGGCAGCGCTCGAGGAGACCGGGTACCGGCCCAACCTCGCGGCACGGACGCTCGCCTCCGGTCGGTCGGGGGTCGTGGGGGTGGTCATCCACCTCGCACCCGGCCTCCTGTTCCAGGACCCCTACTTCGGGCGGCTGCTGCAGGGCGTCGCGGACGCGCTCGCGGAGCGATCGCTGGGCATGATGCTGTGGCTGGGCAACCGCACCCGCGAGGAGAACCTCGAGCGGATCCTGTCGATGCGCCTGCTCGACGGCGCGATCGTGACCGCCCACGAGGTGGACGACCCGCTCGTTGACGGGCTGCTCGCCTCGTCGCTGCCCATCGTGCTGCTGGGCCACCGGCGCGACGACGTCACCGCGAGCTACGTGAGCATCGACGATGTCGCAGCGCTCGACGCCGTGGTCCGCCATCTCGCGTCCATCGGCCGGACGCGCATCGGCCACATCTCCGGCAAGCGCGGCACGGTCGCCGCAGAGGATCGCATCGCCGGGTTCTGGCGGGCCATCGACCGGGCAGGGCTGCGCGAGGACGCGCGCGTCGTGGACGGCGACTTCACGGAGCCCGCGGGCGAGCGGGGTGCCGCCGAGCTCCTCGACGCCGGCGTGGACGCCATCGCCTGCGGCAACGATGCCTCGGCCCGGGGCGCCCTGCGGGTCATCCGGGAGCGGGGCCTGCGGGTCCCCGAGGATGTCGCGCTCACGGGCTTCGACGACCTCGAGTTCGCGGCCCAGATGGACCCGCCGTTGACCACGGTCCGGCAGGGCATCCAGACACAGGGCGTGTACGCGGGTCGGGCGCTGTTCGACCTGCTCAACCACCCGGACGACGGCCCGCGCCGGATCGTCCTGCCCACCGAGCTGGTCATCCGGCAGTCCACGGTCGGAGTGTCGTCACGCCCATGACCGGCATGTACCGAAGCCTTCCCTGGCGGGGCCCGGCGGCCGAAGCCGACCGCGGTGGCCGTGCACGGGGTCCCGTGGGACCCGCCACACGAGAGGAGGGAGCCGCTTCCTGAACCCCATCGGTCGCCCGTCGGGCGGCTCGCACACATGTGATGTCCCATCGGCACGAGGAGGAGCACACACGGTGAAGCACACGCACAAGGGCCTGCGCATCGGGTCCGCCATCGCGGGCGGCGCGCTGATCATGACGGCGGCGGTCGCCTCGCTCCCGTTCGCGGTCGCAGCCCAGGACAAGGTCGACATCGAGTGGTTCGTGGGTCTCGGCACCGGCGAGAACGAGGAGCAGATCCCCGTCGAGCAGGCCGTCGTCGACGCCTTCAACCAGGCCAACCCGGACATCAACCTGATCCTCACGGTGGTCGACAACACCGAGGCATCGACCACGCTCGCGACCCGCATCGCGGCCGGCGACGAGCCCGACATCATCGGGCCCATCGGCATCCGCGGCCTCCAGTCCTTCGGTGACCAGCTGCTGGACATCGGCCCCTACATCGAGAGCTCGGGCGTCGACCTCTCGGAGATCCCGCAGGGGCTTCTGGACGCCTACAAGGTCGGCGACAAGACCATCGGCATCCCGATGGCCGTGTACCCCTCCTTCATCTACTACAACAAGTCCCTGTTCGACGAGGCCGGCCTCGCCTATCCGCCGCACAAGGTCGGTGAGCAGTACGAGGGCAAGGACTGGACCTGGGAGACCGTCGCCGAGCTGGCCAAGCAGCTGACGGTCGATGCCAGCGGCAACGACGCGACGAGCGCCGACTTCGACGCCGAGAACGTCATCCAGTGGGGCCTCGATGCCCAGTGGACCGAGAACGACGCTCGCGCCTGGTCCACCATCTACGGTGGCAGTGGCTCGGCGGTCGCCGACGACGGCACAACGGCCCAGTGGCCGGAGAACTGGCGTGCGGGACTGGAGTTCCTGTACGACGGCATCTGGAACGGCCGCTTCATCCCGAGCAAGGCGCAGGTGGACGGCCTGGCCGGTGGCAACACCTTCCAGTCCGGCCAGATCGCGATGGACGTGACCCACCTGTGGTACGTCTGCTGCGTCTACCCCGGACCCGAGAGTGCGCCGGCCGTGACCGACTGGGACATCGCGGTCGTACCCCAGGGGCCGGATGGCAACACCACCTCCAAGCTGCACGCGGACACCATCGGCATCCTCGCCAGCACCGAGAACCCCGACCAGGCGTTCGAGGCGCTGACGTACCTCGCGGCGGCACCCGAGCTCACCAGCATCTGGGGCGCGCTCCCGGCGCGGCCCAGCCAGCAGGACGCGTTCTTCGCGACCCAGTCCGAGCGGTTCGCGCCCCTGACCATCGACTGGCAGGTCGCCAAGGACATGCTCGAGTTCCCCGACGTGCCCAGCCATGAGTCGTACATGCCCGACTTCGACCGGGCCGACCCGGCGAACAAGGACCTGGGCAGCAAGCTCTGGACGACGCCCGACCTCGACATCGGCGCCGAGATCGACGCGCACGTCGCCACCCTCCAGTCCATCTTCGACGAGACCGGCGAGTAGCCTCGTCGTCCCAGCACCCAGGCAGCCCGGTCTCGTGGCCGGGCTGTCTGGCGACCCCACCTGACCAGGCAGGGAGCTTCCGTGACCGCGAACACCGGGGCGATCGGCACCGCCGCACCCGCGACCAAGACCGCCGGACGCGGTCCGCGCCTGGACCGCGAGGCACGCTGGGGCCTCGTGTTCATCTCGCCCTGGCTGGTGGGCTTCTTCCTGTTCATGGCGCTGCCGATGGCGGCGTCCCTGTACCTCTCGTTCACCGACTTCGACCCGCGCGCACCGGGCGAGGCCCAGTTCGTCGGCCTCCAGAACTATCAGCGGATGCTGCGCGACCCGGTGTTCCTCGAGTCGCTGTGGGTGACCATCAAGTTCGCGGTCCTGATCGTGCCGGCCACCCTCGCGTTCGCGCTGGGCATCGCGGTCCTCGTCAACAGCACCCTGCTCGCGGGTCGGAACATCTTCCGGACCCTGTTCTACGTGCCCGTCCAGATCCCGCTCGTGGCGAGCACCATCGTCTGGATCGGCGTGCTCAACGCCTCGAACGGCTGGATCAACCTGGGCTTCGAGGCACTCGGGCTCACGGGTCCCGACTGGCTCAACAGCACGTTCTGGGTCTACCCGTCGTTGACGTTCATGGGCCTGTGGGGCATCGGTACGATGATGCTCATCTTCCTGGCTGGGCTCCAGGGCGTCCCATCGGACCTCTACGAGGCCGCGCGCGTGGATGGCGCCGGGCGCTGGAAGACCTTCCGGCACATCACCATCCCGATGATCTCGACGGTCATGTTCTACAACCTGATCATCGTGCTCATCGGCACGTTCCAGTACTTCACGCAGGCCTACATCATCACCCAGGGCCGCGGTGACCCCGACGGCGCGACCCTCTTCTACAACCTCAACCTGTTCAACGAGGCGTTCGTTTACTTCGACATGGGCTACGCCTCCGCGCTGGCGTGGCTGCTGTTCGTCATCGTCCTGGCCCTCACCGCCCTCCTGTTCCGCACCGCCCGCAGCTGGGTCTACGAGGCGGGCACCCGGTGACCGATATCGCCAAGCCACGCCCCCGTGTCGAGAGCCGCTCGGTGGGACTCGACCCATCGATCCGTCGGTTCACGGCCGTGGCGCTCACGACGCTGTTCGCGGGCATCGTGCTCTCGGCGTTCCTGATGCCCCTGGCGTACCTGGGAGCGACCGCCTTCAAGGACAGCACGCAGCTCACGGCACCAGGCGCGCCGCTGTGGCCCGCGAAGCCCGAGGCCTACACCTACCAGGGCGAGGACCTGCCCGTCTACGAGGTCCCCACTGCGGAGGGGATCAAGCGCTGGGCGCTGCTGGAGCCGCATCGCAACGACAGCCTGTTCATCGACCCTGCGAACCCCGATGCAGGGCCCATCGAATGGGAGGGGCGATGGCGGACGCTGACCCAGTCGTGGCAGTTCTCGCTCAACCTCGACAACATCGCCAACGCGTGGCGCATCCTCGACTTCCCGCGCACGTTCTTCAACACGTTCTTCATCGCGGTCGTGGGCACCATCGCGACGCTCGCCTCGTCGGCGTGCGTGGCGTATGGCTTCAGCCGGTTCCGGTTCCCGGGTCGGAACGGGCTGTTCCTGTTGCTGATGTCGACCATCATCCTGCCGTTCCAGGTGACGCTCATCCCCACCTACGCGGTGTTCTCCCAGCTCGGCTGGACCGGCACGTGGCTGCCGCTGATCATCCCCCACTTCTTCGCGAACGCGTACAACGTGTTCCTGTTGCGGCAGTACTTCGTGACCATCCCGCGGGAGCTCGATGAGGCAGCCATGATCGACGGCGCCGGGCCATTCCGCATCCTGTGGTCGGTGATCCTGCCCCAGGCGAAGGCGGCCCTCGTGGCGGTCACGCTATTCCACTTCTTCTGGGCATGGAACGACTACTTCCTGCCGCTCATCTATCTCCAGGGCCAGCCCGACCTCCAGCCGCTGTCGGTCGCGCTGGGCAGGTTCGAAGGACTGTATGAGCGCGAGACGACGATGATCCAGGCGGGCGCGCTGCTCGCGATGATCCTGCCGGTGATCGTGTTCTTCCTCGCCCAGCGGGCCTTCATGCGCGGGGTGGTGTTCAGCGGCGTGGACAAGTAGGTCCACGCCAGCGCTAGTCCCCGGCGCCGCCGTCCCCACCCCCGCCGTCGGAGTCCCCCCAGCCGCCACCGTCCGGGAAGTCGAGGATCACCTGTGTGCCGTCCCCCGTCAGGCCCCGTGTCGGCTGTGACTGGCGGACCTCGACCTCACCCGGGGGCCGTCGCCCGAACACCTGCTGCTCGATACCCGCGATGACGCCACCCATCGCGCTTCCGAACTGCTGGAAGCCGGATGTCTCGAGGGCCGGCAACGGCTCGCGTTCGGTGTCGAAGGCCGCCTCGTCCGGCTCGTCGGGGAAGACCGCCGGCTGGGCGGGTGGCGTGATGGCCGTCGTGGGTCGTGATCCGAGCCCGGCCTTGCGAGTTCGCATGGGACGCCGATCGTACCCGAGGGGCTCGTCGGTGTCCTCAGCCGGCGCCGAGTCCCTCGAACACGGGCTGCCCGGCGTCCAGCACGGCCGACGCGATCGAGGTGGGGGATGCGTGCGCCTGCAGCAGGCCCTGGAGATCCTCGAGCGCAGCGGCCACATCGCTGGGAGCCGTCGCGTGGTGACCCTCGACGGTGACGAGGATCTCGCTGGTCGCCGGCCCCGACGCGCTCTCCGCCGACTGCCTCCAGCACCACCTGCGCGCGCTCACCCGGCCCGCCTGGTCGACGAAGATCACCTCTCCCGGCTCGGGCATCTCCTGCGCGCCGGAGCCGAGGTCCGTGAACCGCTCGTTGCCCGCCGCGAAGCGGACGGTCGTGCCGCCGGTCACCACGCGCTGGTCCATCACCGAGACCGGGAGCCCGTAGCGGATGCTCACGAGGTTGCCAAGGTCCACCAGCGAGCCGATCGAGGGGATCGATCCCTGCTTGGTCAGCCGCCGCAGGAGCGCCTCCGCGGCCGATCGATACGCCGTGGGGTCCACACCGAACCCGCGGAAGGTCCGGCGCCAGGCCGCCAACGTGGGCAGCTCGGAGAGGGGCATCTCGCCGATCCGGCCGAGGACAGCGGCCTGCTCGTCCCGGAAGGCCAGGGCAAGGTCCGTGGGCGTGATCCCGCTGGCCACACCCCGCGCGTGGATGAGGCCCCCGACGATGGTCGGGAACCGAGCGGTCACCGCTGGGTCGTACCGGAAGATGGCCGTCACCGAGTCTCGTAGGCGGTGCGCGGGGTCAGTCCGTGCCCGCCTCGATGGCGGCCGCATCGAGCGCGTCGTCCTCGCTCGCCTCGACCAGTGGGTTGGCCGCGATGCGCTCGGCGCCACCCGCCTCGAGCGCGCCGAACAGCTCGCTCTGGCCCGGCAGGACCTGGCGCTGGGAGGCGTAGATCTCGAGCTTGGCGCGGGAGTCCGCGATGTCCAGGTTGCGCATCGTGAGCTGCCCGATGCGGTCGGTGGGTCCGAACGCGGCGCTCTCCACCCGCTCCATCGACAGCCGCTCGGGGAGGTACGTGAACGCGGGACCCTCGGTCCGAAGGATGGTGTAGTCATCGCCGCGGCGGAGCCGCAGCGTCACCTCGCCGGTCACCACCGACGCGATCCAGCGCTGGATGGACTCCCGCAGCATCAGTGACTGCGGATCGAGCCAGCGGCCCTCGTACATCAGCCGGCCCAGCTTTCGCCCTTCCTGGTGGTAGTTGGCGAGGGTGTCCTCGTTGTGGATGGCGGAGAGCAACCGCTCGTACGCGATCCACAGGAGCGCCATGCCGGGTGCCTCGTAGATGCCCCGCGACTTGGCCTCGATGATGCGGTTCTCGATCTGGTCGGACATGCCCAGGCCATGCCGTCCGCCGATGGCGTTGGCCTCCCGGACCAGCGCGACCGGGTCGTCGATCTGCCGACCGTCGATGGCCACGGGTCGCCCCCGCTCGAAGCGGATGGTGACCTCCTCGACCTCGATGGCCACCGCCGGGTCCCAGTACCGCACGCCCATGATGGGCTCGACCGTCTCGAGCGAGACATCGAGGTGCTCGAGGGTCTTGGCCTCATGCGTGGCACCCCAGATGTTGGCATCGGTGGAGTAGGCCTTCTCCTTGCTGTCCCGATACGGGAAGCCGTGCTCCACGAGCCACTGGCTCATCTCCGCCCGGCCGCCCAGCTCCCCCACGAAGTCCGCGTCCAACCACGGCTTGTAGATGCGCAGGTCGGGGTTGGCGAGCAGGCCGTAGCGATAGAACCGCTCGATGTCATTGCCCTTGAAGGTCGAGCCGTCGCCCCAGATGTCCACCCCGTCCTCGTGCATCGCGAGCACGAGGAGCGTGCCCGTGACGGCACGCCCCAGGGGCGTGGTGTTGAAGTAGGTCCGGCCCGCCGAGCGGATGTGGAACGCCCCGCAGGCGAGCGCCGCGAGCCCCTCCTCCACCAGCTGGCGCTTGCAGTCCACGGCACGTGCCAGCTCCGCGCCGTACTGGAGCGCGCGCTCGGGGACGCTGGTGATGTCCGGCTCGTCGTATTGCCCGATGTCCGCGGTGTAGGCACACGGGATGGCGCCCTTGTCGCGCATCCAGGCGACGGCGACCGAGGTGTCGAGACCGCCCGAGAAGGCGATACCCACTCGCTCGCCGATGGGCAGGGAGGTGAGGACCTTGGACATGCGCGCAGTGTGACGCAGCCGACGCTGGCAGCGCTGGGCACGGAGTTGCCCGACATCTGCGGCGTATGCTCCAGGACCACTCCCATCGTCGCTTCCCAAGGGCCGTGGGTGGTCCGATCGCGGAGGTCGGGATGCCAGAGATCCGGAACCATGAATGCACCATCAGCTACGAGACGGCCGGGCAAGGCCGACCGCTGGTACTGCTGCACGGATGGTCCGGCGATCGGACGTTGTGGGCGCCTTACGGATACGTCGAGGGTCTCTGCCGCGACCACCGCGTCGTGATGATCGACCTTCGCGGGCACGGGCAGAGCGACAAGCCACACGATTGGCGTGCGTATCGCGCGGAGCTCACGGTCGCGGACGTGCTGGCGGTAGCGGATGCCGAAGGCCTCGATCGGTTCGCGATATGGGGCTTCTCGTACGGCGGCTGGATCGGGTGGATGACCGCAGCCGCAGCACCCGACCGCGTCGGAGCGTTGATCACCACCGGGTCCTGGGATCCGCGACCCGGCACGGATGCGGACTGGCAGGAGTTCGACGACTCGTGGGGCGCGATCATCAGACGGGAAGGGATGCAGGGCCTGATCGAGCACTGGAGGCAGGACGATGGGCCCAGCCACGACAGGGAGTTCCCGGCGTTTGCCGAATCTGTGACACTCCGCGCCGACCCTGCCGCCTTGCTCGCGATCCAAGCGCGTGAGCTGGTCACGGAGGGCGTCGGGGATGTGCACGCGTTGCGGACTCCGGTCCTGCTGATCGCCGGTGAGCTCGAGGACCCTGAGGACGAAGCGGCCATGATGGCCGGGCTGGTCCCGAACGGGGCATCGCTGCGGCTGCCGGGCCTCGGCCACGGTGGTGCAGCTGGCGCGAGCGCACTCGCGATCCCGACCGCGCGGACGTTCCTCGATCGCTGGTTCGATCGACCAGCAGACGTCACCGCCGCGGGCTGATCCGGTAGATGACACCCTCTGGCGACCGCTCCGTGAGTGGACCCGACGGTTGGAGGTCCGCCACGTAGAGGGAGTCCTGCGTGGCAAGCAGGCTGTCCGGGTGGCCGACCTGGGGAGCGCCGTTGGGGATGAACTCCAGCATCGAGGACATGTCGGGGTCCACCCACAGGACCGGGTTCTCGCCGTTGGCCAGCCCGCCCTCCTGGTACGTGCCGTGGAACCCGATGAAGATCCCTTCGTCGAACGGGGCCGGGAAGCCCGGTGGTGCGAACGTGAACTCAGCGGCTCCCTGGGCCTCCGAGCCATCGATGGGCTGGAACGCGACGACGGGCATCTCCCCGGTCGTGCCGACGCGCTCTCCGGTCCGGTATGCCACGTACTGGTCCGGATGGCCGAAGTCGGGGACCTCGATGCCGAGTCGATCGACCGCGATCACGTTCAGCTCATCGGCGTTGACCGGCTCGTCGGGATCGTCCTCGCTGTCCATCCCGTTGTCCTGGATGTAGAGGTCACCGGAGTCCGGATGGAATGCCATGGCCGCCGCGTTGCGGAGCCCCGTGGCGACAAGCCGCAGGTCGGTGACCCCGATGCTCTCGCCGTCGTCGATGAGCGTCATCCTGTAGACCGAACCGGTCATCAGGGCCGCGTCGATGAGCCCCGATGCCTCGATGCGCGTCGGATCCACCTCGGAATCCAGCCCCGAGCCGACGTTGAAGTAGACCTCAGTGGAGCCGTCGGTTGGCCCGGGACGGAGGGCGATGGCATAGGTGTCGTGGAGGTGTCCCTCGGGAAACTCCAACTGGACGACGCCCAGCCAGGTAAACGCGTCCCCGGGGACCAGTGGCTCGCGGAGCACCACGATCTGGGTGCGGTTCGCTTGCCGGGAGCTCAGGACCAGGAGGCCCGCTGCCCGGCGCATCTGCACCACCGCACCCGGCAGGTCCACGTACACCGGGACCCGCGCACGCGCCACACGTCGCACGATGCCGACGGGGTCGATGGAGTCCGCTCGGCCGTCGCCATCCTCGTCCACGATGCGCAGCAGCTTGCCTCGCGACTCGATGAAACCGCCTCCGGTGAATGCATTGGTGCTCGCCAGCAGCGATCCGTCCGGGAGCTCCGCCATGCCCGCTGGATAGGGCAGCCCGGACGCGAACTCGGTGACCACGAACTTGCTGGGGTCGATCCGAGGATCAGCCCCGAGCGCCAGCGGCTCGGGCGGGGGTTCCGTCCCGGGGACCGCGGTCGGGCGCACCGGTGCAGCGCTGGTGTCCGCGCCGCGGACGACCAGCGTGCCGGTCATGTCCAGCGGGTGGACGTCGCACACGAACTGGTACGTGCCGGGGCTCGGCACGTCGAACGTCAGCAGGTCCGAGCCGGCCGGCGCCACGATGGCTCCGACCGCATCGGGGACCTCCCCTTCGGCTTCTCCGGCGAACCGGAAGGCGATGTTGTGTGGCTGGGCCCCGACGTTGAGGAGCTCGATTGACACGCTCGTGCCTGGATCCGCGTCCAGGGAACCCGGCTCGAACGAGAAGTCGCGGGCCTCGACCCGGATGGCCGTCCCCGGCGGCGACGCCGACGGACTGGCGGCCATCGCGAACGTGCCCTGGCCCGCCGCGCCGGCCAGGACGGTCGCAACACCCAGTCCCACCGCTCGTTTCCACGGGACCAGCGTCGACCCTCCGGGCGCGACGACCCCACGGTGCGAGCCCGGTCGGGCGGCATCGGTGGATGGGATCCGGTACCGGTGAAGCGTGGCCATCTGCGTCCCTCTCGATCGTGACCGTGATTGGGATGGCTACCGACCCTGCCGATGATGCACCCGCCGGCCATCGGGAGGACTCCCCATTCCTCGCACGGCCGTGCGGAGGCCACGGGCGCTCCATCGCGCCGCAGTTACGTCGGCCTGGTCGCCTTGCCGTCGAGCCAGAGCATGTCCGACTCGTCCCGGTGCGATCCCGTCGAGCCGACGTGCCGGGCGTCGATGCGGGGCCCCTTCTTGATGACATGGACCATCGCCATCGCGTGGCCCCGTCCGAGTCCGTAGTCGGCCGCGAGCCAATCGATGATCGCCTGTGCCTTCACGTCCGGGGCTGCGAGGCCTTTCGCGGTGGCCTCGTCGAGCAGCTCACGGGGTGCTCGCCCCGTCCTGTCCTCGATCGCGTCGAGGTACGCCTGGAATGACATCCCGTGCCTCCTGTCGCCGACCCTGGCAGCCTGTCAGCGGTCAGACCTGACCGGCGGGCCGACCTCATCGGCGGCGCTCAGCGGGGCTCGAGGCGGAGGGTGGTGCTGAGGACGGGCAGCGCGACCATGGCGCGCGTGGCGGGATCCTCCGGGTACTTGGCCCAGAATCCGCGGGAGCAGGCATCCACCGATGCGTCGTCGGTGGCGGGCACGGCCCGGACCTCCATGCGCCGGTCGCCGGCGATGATCGCTCCCAGCGGGTCCGCGGTGATCTCCCGGAACCAGCGCGCCGTGGCGCCGCGGTAGGAGCGGATGTAGGCGATGCCATCCGTGACCACGACCCAGATGATCGTCCGGTGCACCGTGCCGTCGGCGGCGTGGGTCTCGATGTCCACTTCGCCGGTACGCGCCATCAGGTCGAGGACGTCGGCGGCGAAGGTGGCGACCGGTTCGGTCACAGCAGCTCTCCATGGGCCGACCCGGTCGGCTCCCCTTCGCGGGGGCGGGGTTCCTCACCGGGTCCATAGCCCGTCGCGCCGTTGCCGGCGCCGAGGACGGGCAGCGGCGTGCTGGTCGCCTGGCCCTCGATCGCACCCACGCCCCACGGCACCCACTTCGACGGGTCCTGGAGCCGGTGCGCGTTGGTTTTGCCGCGCGAATGCACCTCCTCGAAGCCGCGCGGCTCGATCCACATCTGGTCACCCTGGAGGAGCCCGTGCACGCCACCCTGCCCGGGATCGGGTCGCTGCGCGCGGCAGAAGCGACAGGTCGAGGTGTCGTGGCGCTGGTAGGTCTCGGGCTCCTCGTAGGTCGTGATGTACCCCTCGTAG
>JBEVIK010000260.1:0-3227 GCA_040510715.1 Candidatus Limnocylindrales bacterium | reverse complement strand
GGGTTCCCGAAGGTCGAGCACCCGGAGGAGGTGGACCTGCTCCACGGGATGCTCACGGAGGCGTAGCGGGCGCTCGGCCTGCCCATCGGTGGCATCCGGGTGGCGTACCTCGTCGAGTCCGGCTGGGCGGCCGCACAGCTGCCGGCGATCGCCCAGCGTGCCGCCGACCGGCTGTGCGCGCTCGTGTTCGGGCTCGCCGACTACTCCGCCGACATCGGGCTGCGCAGCATCGCCAACGAGCATCCGCTCGCGGACTGGGCGCGCGCGACCATCGTGGATGTCGCGGGCGCGGCCGGCGTCCCGGCCATCGACGGCATGACGCTCGACTACCCCGTGGCGGACCCGGCGCTCGATACGGCGAGCAACCGCACCCGCTTCCTGGAGCGGATGCAGCTGGTCTACCGGGACGCGGTACGGGCACGCGAGATGGGCATGCAGGGCAAGTGGGTCGGCCATCCTGCGCAGCTGTTCGCGGTCCTGCTGGCCTACGACAGCGTGGCCTCGGACGACGCGCTGGAGGTCGAGGCCGCCAAGCTGGAGGTATATGACGCCGCGGTGCGCAGCGGCCAGGGCGCGACCATGATCGAGGGCGTGATGTCGGACCGGGCCACCGACCGGCACGCGCGGGTGATCCTCCGGCGGGCGGCCGCGCTCGGCGCGTTCGACCCCCAGCGGGCGCTCGAGCTGGGGGTCATCGAGCCCGACGAGGTCGAGGACGTCAGGGCGGCGTGGCAGGGGGCGGCACGGTCATGACGGACGCCGGGACGCCGACGACGGGCTGGCAGGGACGCTTCCTCGAGGACTTCGTGGTGGGCGACGTCTACCGCCACGCCCATGGCCGGACCATCACCCAGGCGGACAACACCTGGTTCACGCTGCTCACCAACAACACCCACGACATCCATTACAACGCGGACTACGCGTCGCGCACGGAGTTCGGCAGGCCGCTCGTGGTGTCCACGCTGACGCTCGCCATCGTCACGGGGCTGTCGGTCGAGGACGTGAGCCGCAACGCGGTCGCCAACCTCGGCTGGGAGCACGTGCGGTGCCCGGCGCCGGTCTTCGCGGGTGACACGCTGTACGCCGAATCCGAGGTGCTCGAGGTGCGCCCATCGCGGTCGCGACCGGGTCAGGGCATCGTCCGGGTGCGCACCCGCGGGTCGAACCAGGACGGCACCGTGGTCATGGAGTTCGAGCGGAACGTACTCGTCTACGATCGCGAGCACGCCCCAGCGTCCAGATAGCGCGCGGGTCGATCAGGCCGCAGGCCGGATGACCTTCATCGCCTGGGCGGCCTGCTCGCGCGCGTATCGGTCGAGGAGGCGCAGCTCCTCCCGGTAGACCCTGCGCATCGCGCGGGGCGCGAGGAGCCGCTCGAGGATCCCGCCGATGCGGCGTGCGGAGGGCCAGACCGTCTCGATGGTGACCGTGGAGATCTCACCATCCGGCTCGACGGTCCAGGTCGTGATGAGCGGCGTGTCGAGGTGCGACTCGGTGAGCACCCGCCCGGGCTGTGGCTCGTCCACGCGCATGCGGAGCTGGCGCTCGCCGCCTAGGAAGACCCCGGTGACGCGATAGATCGTCCCCGCGCCGTAGCCGCCCTGCTCGACCCGCAGGTCCTTGAGGGCGGGGGGCAGGAAGTTGGCGTGGTGCTCTCGCATGTCGGCGATCAGCCGGTAGACCAGCGTTGACGGTGCACCCACCGACCCTGATTCGATGACGCGTAGTCGTCCCATCGTCGGCTCCTGGTGTGTTGGGCCCGTCCAGACCCACGCCCGATGGTCGCCCGCCAGTGGAGGGGGACGCATCGGTCGTTTGACGTATGACGACTTGGACGATGTGCCGTGGCTCAGGGCACCGCCAGGCCACCGAAGGCAGGCACGACGAGGTCGGCGAGGCTCCTGGTCTCCTTCACGAGCCGGGCGTTCGCCTCATCGCTCCGGAGGACCCACTCGCGGGCGGCCGCCGGGGTGCGACCGAACCGCACGTGCCGCTCGATGAGCCGGGCCACCCGCACCTCGTCGTCGAGCTCCACGTACCACGCCTCGTCGAGCAGCGGCCGGACCTGGTCCCACGGCGGTCGGGCCAGCAGCAGGTAGATGCCCTCCGTGACGACCAGGGGCACGTCCGGTGCGACGGGGATGGCCCCGGCGATCGGCTCCTCGAGGGCACGATCGAACGCGGGCGCATAGACGACGCCGGACGCGTCGTCCCGCAGGCGTCGAAGGAGCGCCCCGAACCCGGCCGCGTCAAAGGTGTCGGGAGCACCCTTCCGGTCCGCGCGGCCGAGGCGTGCGAGCTCGACCTGCGCGAGATGGAACCCGTCCATCGGCAGGTAGATCGCCGTGCCGGCCAGCGCCTCGACGAGCGCCAGGGCAAGGGTGGACTTGCCGGCTCCCGGCGGCCCGGTGATGCCCAGGATGCACCGGCGACCCGACACCCGGGCCGCGCCGGCGAGCGTGCGTGCCCTCGCCACCAGGTCCTCGAGGGATGGTCGGGAGTGCGGAGGAGGCTCCGCGACGTGTCGCATCCGTCCATCATGCGATGCATGAGAGCATCGCGACGACCTGCTGGCGCCCTTCGTCCATGACGCCCCTGGCCGGACGTGTCGTCGTGGGTGGCGAGTGCCTCGTGGACGTCATCACGGAGGCCTCGGGCGAGACGCGGGAGGTCCCCGGGGGAGGGCCCTTCAACACCGCCCGTGCCATCGCCCGCCTCGAGGGCCACGCCGCATTCCTGGGCTGCATCTCGCGCGACCGGCACGGCGAGCGGCTGGTGGGCGAGCTCGCAGCCGACGGCGTGGACCTGTCGCTCGTGGTCCGCGCGGACCGGCCGACGACCATCGCCCACGCCACCCTCGACAGGACGGGTGCCGCCACGTACCGGTTCGACATCGAGGGCACCGCTGCCCCGGCCCTGGGCAGGGCGGAGGCGCTCGCAGCACTCGACCCACCGCCGGCCGCGATCCACGTGGGCACGCTCGGGCTGGTGTTCGAGCCATCCGGGTCGAGCCTCGAGGGCCTCGTGGACGCCGCGCCACCCGAGACGCTGGTGATGCTCGACCCCAACGCACGTCCCTCGGCCATCGGCGACATGGACGCCTGGCGGGCGCGACTCCGGCGCATCGCGATGCGCGCCGATGTCATCCGCGCCAGCGTCGACGACCTGGTCGCGCTCGGCGACACGACCGATGCCCTGGCGGGCGCGCGGGCACTGGCCGCCGACGG
>JBEVIK010000259.1:0-4645 GCA_040510715.1 Candidatus Limnocylindrales bacterium | reverse complement strand
AGATCGCGGTCGAGCGGGATGCCGAAGGCCGCCGTCGGGTCCGGCTGGTCCAGGCGCCCTGCACCCAGGACCTCGGCGAGGACCTCGTCGTCCATGCGGCTCGTCTGTCCTGGCTCCGGGAAGGCACCGGCCTGGACATCGGCCGCGTATGCGGTGACGGCCTCGCCGATCGCCTCCCGCAGGTGGAGATACGGCTTGGCATGACGCGGGATGAACGAGCCAAGGCCCAGCAGGTCGGTGATGACCTGGACCTGTCCGGAGCATCCGGCGCCCGCCCCGATGCCGATGGTGGGGATGGACAGCCGCTCCGTGATCGCCGCCGACAGCTGCTCGGGCATCAGCTCGAGGACCACCGAAAACACGCCCGCCTGCTGGACCGCGAGCGCGTCCGCGATGAGCCGGCGTGCCTGGTCGCGATCCTTGCCCTGGACCCCGGTCTTGCCGCCCATGCCGTACTTCGCCTGGGGGGTCCAGCCGATGTGGCCCATGACCGGGATGCCCGCCTTCACGAGCGCCTCGATGACCGGAGCCGAGCGGACACCGCCCTCGACCTTGACGGCGCCAGCGCCCGCGTCACGCATGAAGCGTCCGGCGTTCTCGATGGCGTCTTCGACGGACGGATAGGTCAGGAAGGGCATGTCGCCCACCACCAGCGAGTGCTGGGCGCCTCGCACCACGGCGCGGGTGTGATGGAGCATCTCCTCGATGGTCACCCGGACCGTGGACTCGTAGCCCAGCAGCACCTCGCCCAGCGAGTCGCCCACGAGGATCATGGGGATGCCCGCCTCGTCCACGATGCGTGCGGTGGGGTAGTCGTAGGCGGTCAGCATCGGGATGCGCTGCCCGTCGCGATACAGGCGCGTGATGTCGGCGACGGTCAGGCGGCGCTGTGGGGTCGTGGCACTCATCCCCGGATGATGCACCCGCAGGGGAAGGGCTGCCCGGGCGTCGGCTGCATCAGCGCCGAAGCTCCGCCACCCGCTCCAGCAAGCGGTGGGCGACCTCGAGCTTGGTCAGCTGGGGCCAGGGCTCGGGGTCGCGGCCCGGCGCGATGATGGTCACGCGGTTCGTGGTCGTGCCGAACCCCGACCCCGGCTCCGACACGTCGTTGGCGACCAGCAGGTCCACGCGCTTGCGCGCGGCCTTCTCCAGGGCGCGCTCGAGCGAGCCGGTCTCGGCCGCGAAGCCCACGAGGACGGGCCGGGATCCACCGGCGTCCTCTCGCTCGTGCGCCAGCGCCGAAGCCTCCGCGAGGATGTCCTCGGTGGGTTCGAGCTCGAGGGTCAGGCCCCCCTCCCGACCCAGCTTGGCATCGGCGCTCCGCTTGGGTCGGAAGTCGGCCACCGCGGCGGCCATGACGAGCACGTCCGCATCGGGGAGGGCGGCCAGCACCGCGTCGCGCATCGCCGCCGTGGTCGGCGCGTCCACGAGGTCAGCGTCGGCCGGCAGCTGGACGGCGGTCATGCCGTGGATGAGCGTGACGCGGGCGCCACGGGCGAGTGCCGCTTCCGCGATCGCGACACCCATCCGCCCGGTCGAGCGATTGCCGATGAAGCGCACCGGGTCGATGGGCTCCGCCGTCCCGCCGGCGGTGACGACGACCCGCCAGTCAACGAGGTCCTGGGGCGGCCGGTCGGCCAGCGGTGGGCGCTGTGCCGGGTCGGGTGCCCGGACCGGGGCATCACCGATCGCAGCGACCACGGCCGCGACCAGCTCCGTCGCCTCTGCGAGCCGGCCCTGGCCCACGGCGCCCGACGCGAGAGGGCCCACCTCCGGCTCCACGATGGCGTACCCGAAGCCGCGCAGCCGCTCGACGTTGGCGCGCGTCGCGGGGTGCGTGTACATGCCCCCGTCCATGGCGGGCGCCACCACGACCGGCGCCTCCGTCGCGAGGCATACGGCGGTGATGACGTCACCGGCCATGCCGGTCGCCATGGCACCCAGCCAGTGCGCGGTCGCCGGCGCGACGAGGACCGCGTCAGCCGCATCCGCGGCGACGATGTGCCCGATGCGTCGATCGTCCTGGATCTCGAGGGGATCGAGCATCACCGGGCGTCGGCTGAGCGCCTCGAGCGTGAGGGGCCCGATGAACTTCGTCGCGCTATGGGTCATCAGGACCTGGACCTCGGCCCCGGCTGCCTGGAGCTGGCGCACCAGCTCGGCGGCCTTGTACGCCGCGATCGACCCGGCGACCCCCAGCACCACGAGCCGGCCGTCGAGCGGCCGGGCGCTCTCGCTCACGTCCCTGACCCCACGCGTCGCTCGACGAGGACCTGCTCCGCGAGCACCCCCAGCCCGCGCAACAGGAGCTCAGGCTCGACCCGCTCCGCCCAGTCCGGGGATCCCAGCACCGTCGCGTCGCCGCCCGTGAGGACGACCCGCGGTCGCCGGTCGCCACCCAGCTCGCCCGCCATCCGGTCCACGAGACCGCCGATCGCCTCGCGGTGGCCGAGGATGACGCCCGAAGCGATGGCGCCGAGGGTATCCCGGCCGATGGCATCCGCCGGGAGCTCGAGCGGCACGGGTGGCAGGAGCGCCGTCCCCCGGGCGAGCGAGCGCATGCCCAGCACGGGACCCGGCAGGATGGCGCCACCCACGAATGCCCCGTCGGCGTCCACGACGTCGATGGTCGTGGCGGTCCCCACGTCCACCACGATGCACGGCGCACCTACGAGACCCAGTGAGGCCCAGGCCCCGAGGAGCCGGTCGGCGCCCACCAGCTCCGGCTCCGCGACGCGCACCGAGATGGGGATGGTCCGGTGGGTCGCCAGCACCAGCGGCCGACCCGGCTGGAGCGCCGCGACCTCCTCGATGGCCGTGCTCCAGCCCGGCACCACGCTGACCATCGCGATAGCCCCGTCATCGGTGCCCAGCAGGCGGCCGATGGCATCCCGGTCCGGCCCGGATGCGGTCGCCAGGCGTGTCATCTCGACGACCCCGCCACCGGCCACCCGGGCGACCTTGACGGCGCTGTTGCCGACGTCGATCGCGATCACCACGCGCCGATCATAGGGGTCGTGGCGGGGTACCATCGCCCTGCCGCCAGGGGCCCGCGGCGCAGAGGGAGGTGTCGTGTCCGTGGAGCCTGCTGCCCGGTTCTTCGTCAACCACGGCATCGTCTCCGGGCGCACCGACATGCACCACCTGCTCCGACCCCTCCTCAAGCAGACCGTGAGCTACCGCTACTCGCGGGGCTCGACGCTCATCAGCCACGGCACCGGCTGGGTGGAGCGGGTCGTGGTGGACCGTCCGGGCGTCTCCTCGTACTTCACGCCGCTCTCGATCTGCATCAACGTGGATTCCTGGGAGCACCTCGAGTTCGACACCCGTCCCGACCAGCTGCTCGCCTACGTCCTGGTCCAGGGAGACGAGCGGGTCGCGCTGGAGTTCGCGCCGATGGTCCACGGCACCGAGCCGGTCGCAGCGGGCACCGATGGCGTGGCGCCGGGCCAGGGCTCACTGCGCCTGGACCCGATGTCCCAGTACATCCAGATGGAGCTCGCGGTGGCCGAGCCCGCGAGCGCCGAGGCCGGCACCGACGACGAGGGTGACGGCGGGCGCTCGGACGGCACTGACGAGGAGCCGCGCGAAGCCACCGGCTGACGAGACCTCGCCATGGGCCGGCCGCTGGGGAAGGCAGGCCGCCCGTGTAGCATGAGCGGGATGTTCCAGCGTTCGGTGCTGCCCGGTGGGCCGCGAATCATCTCGGCCCGGATGCCCGGCACGCGCTCCCTGGCGGTCGCGGTGACCGTGCTCGTCGGCTCACGCGAGGAGCTCCGTCGCGATGCGGGCCTCGCGCACTTCATGGAGCACATCACGTTCCGGGGCACGCGTGCGCTGCCCACGTCGCGGGCCGTGTCCGAGGCGGTCGAGGGCGTGGGGGGCACCAGCAACGCGTCCACGGGTCGCGAGTCCACGGTCTATTGGGCACGCCTCCCGGTGCGCCACGCGGCGCGTGCATTCGACGTCCTGGGGGAGCTGCTGCTGCGACCCCTGCTGCGCGACGAGGACGTGGCACGGGAGCGCGACATCATCATCGAGGAGATCCGCTCCTTCCAGGACGACCCGGGCCAGCACGTGTTCGACCTGTTCGACCGGACATGGTTCGGTGACACCCCGCTCGGCTGGGAGATCGCGGGCGACGAGTCCACGGTGGGTGCGATGGACGGCGAGCGCATCCGCTCCTTCTGGGCGCGCGCGTACCGGCCCGAGCGGCTGGTGGTCGCGGTTGCCGGGGATCTCGACCACGAGGCGGCCGTGCGCCTGGCCAGCGATGCCGTCGGCGCCGAGGGGCCGGACCGGCCCCTGACGGCACCGAGCCGGCCGGGGGAATGGCTCCCGGCACCCCCGGCCCCGTGCGGCCGTCTCGCGATCGAGCGCAAGCGCACCGCGCAGGCGCACCTCTGCCTCGGGGTGCCTGCGCTGCCACGCGATCATCCCGACCAGTGGGCGCTGGAGCTGCTCAGCGCCGTCCTGGGTGACGGCTCGTCGTCACGGCTGTTCCTGTCGGTGCGTGAGGACGCCGGGCTGGCATACGACGTCCACTCGTTCCAGACCGAGTACGAGGATGCGGGCGTGCTGGGCGTCTACGCGGGCGTGGACCCCGACGACCTGCCACGCGCGCTCGCCGCGATACTCGCCGAGC
>JBEVIK010000258.1:0-3751 GCA_040510715.1 Candidatus Limnocylindrales bacterium | reverse complement strand
CACCGCCGGGTCACGAAGCGTCAGCCGGTCGAGCGCGGCGCGCATCCCGTCCACGGCCCCGGCCATGAGCGGCGAATGGGCCGCGATGCTGATGGGCAGCACGATGGCTCGCTTGGCTCCCAGCGCCCGGGCGGTCTCGCAGGCGGCATCGACCGCGGCGCGGTCCCCGCTGATGACGACCTGCCCGGGCGAGTTGCGGTTGGCGATCTCGAACGCCCCGATGGCGCGGCCCGTGTCCGCGAGATCCGGAAGCCGTGCGTCGTCGAGCCCGATGATGGCCGCCATGGCGCCACCGCCGGCGTGCTCCTGGGCGAGCTGGCCGCGCAGGCGGACGAGCCGGACCGCGTCCGGGAGGTCCAGCACCCCTGCTGCCACCATCGCGCTGTACTGGCCCATCGAGTGCCCCGCGTGGTAGCTGGGTCCCGGGAGGCCGATGGCGCTGGCCTTCTCGGTCCACGCGCGGTGGAACGCGACGGATGCGGCGAGGATGGCGGGCTGGCTGTTCTCGGTGCGGTCGAGGAGCTCCGCCGGGCCCTCCGCGATGATCGCGCTCAAGGATTCGCCGAGGGCTTCGTCCGCGGTCCGGAAGACGTCGCTGCCGGACCCCTCACGGACCGCCCGGGCCATGCCCACCGACTGGGAGCCCTGCCCCGGGAATACGAGCGCGATCCGCACCGGACCCTCCCTGACCGTCACAACACGGCGCGTGCACGGCACACGCGGACCGCCACGGAGCGGTCCCTGCCCACCCTACCAGTGTCCACTGCTCGACTGCCCGCGATGTATGCGATCATGCACATGGTCGGGCAAGTGGAATGCGTGCGGAGGAGGCGTCATGGCGGTCTCGAGCCGTCGGAGCGGCCTGCTCGACCCGGTCGTCCAGGCGGCGCGGGATGAGCTGGACTATGTCGGGCTGCCGGCCGACCGCATCCTGGTGCTGCGAGCGATCTGGCGCGACCTCCTCATCGGGTTCACGCAGCAGCTCGGCGAGCACGGCCTGGGGTTCAGCCAGATGGCCGTGCTGTACGCGACAGCGGGCACCGAGTCGCTGTCCATCGGGGAGCTGGCCCAGATCCTGGGGCGCTCACCCTCCGCGACGAGCCGTGTCGTGTCAGGGCTTGCCGACCGCGGGCTGGTGAGCCTGACCGAAGAGGTCGCCGACCGCCGGGTGCGGCTGGTCAGGCCGACCCCCGCGGGGACCGCGCTCCTGGGCATGTTCGACCGGGCGCGCGCCGACCAGTTCCTGTCCGTGGTCCGGCCGCTGCCGATGGCCGATCGCGCGATGGTCGCGATGGGCGTCGCGTCCCTCGCGTCGCGGGCGATGTCCCGCCGGGGCCGGCTGATCAAGGCCGGGCCGAGGGGCGGCTGAGCCGGGCCTCAGACGCGGTCGGGATCGAGGGTGTCCACGAGCGAGCGATCGTCATCGTCGCTGACGGCTGCGGCGGCCGCGATCGGCTCTCGCTGCGCCTCGTGGTCGAACGCGTCCCAGCCCGTCATGCGCTCGACGCTGATCCGGATGACCGGCTGCATCTCGAGGCGGTGCTCCCGGTACTGGGGGTAGCGCGATCGCAGCTCCTCGACGGCCGCGGCGTGCGCCGAGGCGTCCCGCGGCGACCACGGGATCAGCAGGCGGGCCGTCCCTTCCACGCGCACCCACGCGAGCCGGGACCAGTCCTCGTCCCACCGGTCCACGAGCAGCGTGACCCGCGGGTCACGCCGGATGTCACGGACGCGGGCCAGGCGCATCGGGTCGGCGACCGCCTTCGGCTTGTCGTCGACGGGCGTGTCGATGACGAGGTCGCCGCCTTCGAAGCCGATCGCGAAGCAACACGGCACGAGCCGCGGATGCCCATCGCCGGCGATGGTGGCCAGCGTGGCCCGGCGTTCCGTGACCAGCAGCGCCCGCTGCTCGCGCGAGAGCTCCATGGATGCGCCTCGCGCTACAGGTCCGTGACGGCACCCTTGCTCGCCGACGACACCGAGCGCGCGTACTTGGCGAGCACGCCGCGGGTGTAGCGGGGTGCCGGCGGTGCCCAGCCCTCGCGACGGCGGGCAAGCTCGGCGTCGTCCACCTCGAGGTCGAGGCGGCGCTTGTCCACGTCGATGGTGATGATGTCGCCCTCTCGCACGAACGCGATGGGGCCGCCGTGCGCCGCCTCGGGGGCCACGTGGCCGATCATCAGGCCGTGGGTCCCGCCACTGAACCGGCCGTCCGTGAGGAGCCCGACCGAGTCGCCCAGCCCCTCGCCCACGAGCGCACCCGTGACGGCCAGCATCTCCTGCATCCCGGGGCCGCCGACCGGGCCCTCGTAGCGGATGACCACCACGTCACCGGCCACGATGCGCTGGGCCATGACCGCCTCGAAGCACTCCTTCTCGGAGTCGAAGACCTTGGCCGGCCCGCGGTGGTACCGACGCTCATGACCCGCCAGCTTGATGACGCAGCCATCGGGCGCCAGCGAGCCGCGCAGGATGGCGAGTCCCCCTGTCGCCTTCAACGGCTTGTCGATGGTGGTGACCACGACCTGGCCCGGCGTCTCGACCGCGGCATCCGCGACCTGGGCGAGGGTGCGGCCGTCCACTGTCGGCGCCGACCCGTCGATGAGGCCGCCCTTGATGAGCTCACGCGTCACGAGCCCGAGGCCACCTGCCTCGTACAGCTGGAGCGCACGCCAGGTCCCGCCCGGTCGCAGGTCGGCCACGATGGGCGTTCGCGACGAGATGGTGTCGAAGTCGTCGATCTCGAGCGGGACGCCGAAGGCATGTGCGATGGCCAGCAGGTGGAGCACGGCGTTGGTCGAGCCGCCCGTCGCGGCGACCGAGGCGATGGCGTTGTCGATGGCGGTCCGGGTCACGAGCGACGATGGGCGCACGTCGCGGCGCACGAGGTCCATCACCAGCTCACCCGCCGTACGGGCGGCATCCATCTTCCTGGGGTCGGGCGCCGGGATCTCGTTGAGCCCGGCGGGGGAGAGGCCCATGACCTCGATGACCATGCTCATGGTGTTGGCGGTGTACTGGCCGCCACACGCGCCGGCTCCCGGGCACGCACGCGACTCGATCTCGTAGAGCTCGCTCGCGGCGATCTTCCCGGCACCGTATGCGCCGATCGCCTCGTACACGGACACGATGTCCAGGTCCCTGCCCTGGTACTGGCCGGGCAGGATGGTGCCGCTGTAGAGCATCACGGTGGGGATGTCGAGACGAGCGGCCGCGATGGCTGCGCCGGGGCCCGTCTTGTCGCAGGCGAACAGGCAAACGAGGCCGTCGAACAGGTGGCCCCGGGCGACCAGCTCGATGGAGTCGGCGACCACCTCGCGGCTGACGAGCGAGGCCTTCATGCCCTCGGTGCCCATCGTCACGCCGTCGCTCACCGAGACGGTGTTGAACTCGATGGGCGTGCCGCCCGCCGCCCGGATGCCCGCCTTGACCGCGACCGCGAGATCGCGCTGGTTGAGGTTGCAGGGCATCGTCTCGATCCACTCGGACGCGACCCCCACGAGGGGCCTGGCGAGGTCCTCGTCGGTGAAGCCGACCGCCTTGAGCATCGCGCGCGCACCCGCTCGGTCGGGGCCGTCGGTGAGCGCGGCGGAGTGCCGCTTCGCGGGGTCGGAGGGTCGGTCGTAGGGCAGGGACATGTCTGGGTGGGCTCCTCGGTGTCTCGGGGTCCCCGCCAGTGTACGGCGCGATCGTGGCCCGAGGTCGGCCCGCCGGGGGCCTGCGACCGTCGTGCGACGGGTGCCGGACAGGG
>JBEVIK010000257.1:0-6173 GCA_040510715.1 Candidatus Limnocylindrales bacterium | reverse complement strand
CTGGAACGCATCACGGCTCGCGAGTGCGGCCCGGTATTGCGCCTCGTCCTCGCAGTAGATCGCCGAGCGGTACTGGGTGCCCGCGTCGTTGCCCTGGCGCATGCCCTGGGTCGGGTCGTGGTGCTCCCAGAAGGTCCGCAGCAACTCCTCGTAGCTGATGCGCGCCGGATCGAAGGCGACGAGGACCACCTCGGCATGCCCGGTCCGCCCGCTGCACACCTCTTCGTACGTGGGATTGGGAGTGAAGCCACCGGCATAGCCGGCCGCGGTCGAGACGACCCCCGGCAGCTGCCAGAAGTCCTTCTCGGCGCCCCAGAAGCAGCCGAGGCCGAACACGGCCGTCTGGATGCCATCGCCGAAGGGCGGCTGGAGGGGCGTGCCGAGCACGGCATGCTTCGCAGGGACACGCAGGGGGGTGGAACGGCCCGGCAGCGCATCCTGCGCCGTGGGCATGGCGGCGGACCGCCGGAAGAGCCAGGACATGGGCGCAGTGTACGCACGGCGCATGACGGTCATGTGACACGGGGCCGGCCTGCGCGGCACGGCGCGGCCTCAGGACCCGGGCGCGGGCGACATCGAGGGTTCCGGGGCTTCCGGCTCGACCGGCCGCTCACCGGCGCTGGGCAGGGTGACCGTGACCGACCCCTCGGCGTCGATGACGATCCCTTCGTAGGTCATCCGGGGGTCGGTGAGCACCACGACCCGGTAGATGCCCGGTGGCAGCTCGACCGCGGCACCACCCACGGTGCCACGCGCGACGAGCGTGCCTGCCTGGTCGAACACCTGGAACGGCGCGCTCACGGCCGTCCGGATCGCGGCTGCGACCTCGGCCGGGTCGCGCGCGTCGAAGTAGCTGCCGCCACCCAGCGCGGCGAGGCGGCGGATCGAGCGGCGCACCTTGCTGTCCTCGAGCGCGAGCCCGACCACGTTGAGCGTCACATCCACGCCCTGCTCCTTGAGCCGGCGGACCTCCCGCGCGGGGTTACCGCCGCAGCTCTCCGCACCATCGCTGACCACGATGACGATGCGTGGCCCGGTGACGCCCTCGAGGTCGGACCCGACCGCCCGGATGGCCCTGGCCAGCGGCGTCCGGACCGTGCGCAGGAGGTCGAGCCCCTCGATGTGCGTCGCGAGCGCTTCCGGGTCGAGCGGTCCGAGTGGCACGGCGAGCTCGGTGGCGCACGAGCGCCGCTCCCGCACGAAGGTGCGCATCGCGACGGGCAGGCCCGCGGGCAGGTCCCGGCGCACCATGTCGGCGAGGACCCGCTTGGCGATATCGATGCGTCGCTCACCACCGAACCGCTGGAGCATGCTGCCCGACGTGTCGAGCACGATCTCGACCGCGACGTCGGGGCCGACGACGGCGCTCGTGGTCCCGTCCGCTTCCTGCGGCGCCACCACCGACAGCGTGCCGGGTGGCGGGGGAGGGACGGTCTGGGTGGACGTGTCGAAGCGCAGCCCGTAGGTCGCCGGGCGACGGAGCCACGTCGCCATCCGGTCGAACGCGCGGTCCATGTCGCCGTGGGATAGCGCGTACTGGTATCGGCCGAAGCCCGCCATCGCCCAGTCCTGCATGAAGTGACGAGCCTCCACGGGCTTGCCATCCGCCCCGACATGGACCGTGAAGACCATCGGGCGCACCGCCTCGAGCTCCTGCCACAGCCGCTGGTTCTCGTCGTAGCTGCTGGTCTCGGCATCCGTGACCATCAGCACGGCACGTGCGCCCTCGCGGCCCTCGAGCGCCTCGGTGGACTCGAGCAGCCCGAATTCCGCGGAGCTGGAGCCCGCGGCGCCACGGAAGCGACCCACGGCGTCCTGGAGGAGGTAGGCGTCGTCGCTCCACTCCTTGAGCAGGGCGTCCTCATCGAACGGGATGATGAGCACCTGCTCCTCGCCCGGGGTCACGGCGCCCGCATAGCTGCCCATCGCCTGCATCACGAACGAGAGGTAGTCGCCCATGCTGCCGCTGGTGTCGAACGTGAACACCGCGGAGAAGGGCGGTTGCTCGACCCGCACGTGATAGCTCGCGCCAGGTCGCACGTTCGCCCGGTACTCGACCGTTCCGGGCGCGCTGCCCTGCTCGAAGGCCATCGGCACCGCCTGGCCGGTGTCGTCGAACAGCGTGAGGGCGACGCCCACGCTGGGGTCGCCGCTCACCGTGAACGTGACCGAGGCCTGACCCTCGGGGATGGTCACCGTGTACCAGTCCTCGTCCTCGCCCCGATGGACCCGATCTCGTGCGGTCGTGCCCGCCACGAGCGGTCGCGCGCTCGCGGGGCCGTCGTCCTCGAGGTCCGGCGCCGGTGCATCGACCAGCGATGGCGGCTCGAGCAGGTCGCGGGGTCCCAGCGCGCTGGCATTGCCCCACTCGCCGAGGATGGAGCGATAGGTGTCGTCGGTCGGGTGCTCGATGGCCCGGAGCGCGGCGGGTAGCTCGAGCTGGAACGTGCCCTTGCGCACCGGCCCGCTCGTGAACCGCAGGAAGCGAGTCCACGTGCCGTCGGGGAGCTCGAGTGGCGCGACGGTGCCATCGTCAGCACGCTCGAGGCGCCACGTACCGAGCGGGGTCCACGGACCGATCGGGCTGTCGCCGGCCTCCACCTCCACGCGGCGGATGCGGATGGCCGGGTTCGAGCCATCCGGGTCGCGCCACTCCAGGCGCTCCAGCAACGCCTCGCGGTCATCCTGGAAGCCCAGGACCCAGCTGAGTCGTTCGCCCTCCTTGGCATACATCGGGTAGCGCTGGATCGAGTCGTCGAGGAGCATCGCGTCGGCCTCGTCCTGGGAGGTGACCTGCGGGCGCATCCAGACCACGTGCCCGCCTCGGGCCGGGGCCGCGATGTTGGTGGGCATCGGATCGGGCACCGTGCCGGGCGTCGCGACGACCTTCCACTCGCCCAGGGTGACCTCGTTGCCGGGCCCGCCCCAGACCGTATCGATGCGCAGCTGCGCGAACCGGGCGTCGATGGCTTCCGGCAGCGCGAACGCCTGGTCGTCGGCCAGCGGTGTCAGCTCGCCCTGGAGCACCTCCTGCCAGGTCACGCCATCGCCCGAGAGCAGGAACGTGAAACGTCGTGGCACCGACTCCTGCGAGGTCCGGCCCGCGAGCGGGTTGAGGATCGTCCCGGCGACGGGCACCGGCGCCTCGCCAGCCAGGTCGACCGTGAAGCTGACCGGAGGCCCGTCGAAGGAGCCGCGGAAGCCGCTCCCGGACGGCGTCACCCCGTCATACAGCTGCGCCTCGCGCTCCGGGTCGAGCGGCGCGACGGGAGCGCCACCCAGCGCCGTCCCGGCGACGTTGAGACCACCCAGCAGGGGCTGCGGGACGGTCCACGCCTGCCATGGCCCCACCGCCTCGATGGACGGGTCGGTGGCCACCTCGACCGCACCCGTGGCCTGCGCGCCGTCGGCGTCCCGGGCGCGCACCGAGATCCGCACCGGCTGGTCGGCGGCCGCGTCGGGAAGGATCCGGATGTCGAGCGCGACCTCGACTGCCCCGCCGGCAGGGATCTCGACGGTCGGCTCGCCCGGGATGGCGCTCCAGCGGTGGTCGCTCGTCGCGGTGTCCACCTTCAGCGACATCGGCTCCGACCCGGTGTTGGCGATGGTCGCGACACCCGCGACCGCCTGACCGACCTCGCGGTACGCCGACACGACACCTGGCTCGGCTCGCACGTCGATCGTGACGGGCAGGGCCTCCGGTGCCGGCATCGCGGGAGGCAGCCCGGTCGTGCCCGGCTCCACCACGATGGAGTAGGGGTCCGCGGCGTTGGTCTCGACCCGCAGCCACAGGGGCTCCGCCGGTGGCAGCCCGGCCACGAGGAAGCCGCCATCCTCGCGTCGCTCGGTGGGGTACTCCCGGAGCGCGTCCCACACCGTCAGCCGTGTCACGGGTCCCTCGGCCCGGAACCCCAGGTCGCCACCCGCGGTCAGGGCGGGCATGCGGTACCAGTCCAGGTCGCCGCTGGGCGTCCCGGCGCCTTCCACGACGAGGCTCGGCGGCACGCTGGACGCGAGCGCCTGCTCGTCGTTGGGCTCGAGGTCGGTACGGACCACGAACGGGTCGTCGCGACCGAGCGACAGCCGATAGCGGTCGTCGCTCGGGACGAGGGGCTGCACCCAGGCCTCGTAGTCGCCCGGCTGCAGCACGCCATCCCATGTGATGGGCGTCCCGGGCTCACGGGCGGAGATGTCCGCGAAGCGCAGCGCCCCGCTCTCGAGACGCATCCGGACCGCGCCATCGGCAGCGGGGACGAGGTCGAGCCGGACGTGGTCCTGTGTGTCGAGCGTGAACCGGAAGACGTCGATGTCGGCGCCATCGACCAGCCGCCCGGTCCGCTGGGTGCCCACGCGCAGCGGGCCGGCGCGCAGCGGGGCGTTGTTGGGCTCGCGTTCGGCGTCCGGGTCGGGAGGTCCCAGGGGCGTGAATGCGAAGCGATACTCGCCGTCGTCGACGCCTCCGACCTTGAACCAGTGGCGGCCCGGCACGAGGTACAGATCGCTGATGGTCGCTGCGTCGCGGTCGTTCGTGACGTCCGCGGCCACGAGGTCACTGCCATCGCGATGCACCCACGAGACGTGGTCGAGGCCGTGGCCGGTGACGTCGAGCTGCCACAGCTGGGGCTCGCCGGTCACGGTGAGCGCGAAGAAGTCGTCATCGTCGTGGCTCGAGCGGCCCGCCATGGGGTGCTCCGGCAGCATCGGGGTGGCCTGGTCGGTCGAGCCGTTGGGCTCCGACTCGAAGTCGTCGAGGGCCTCGCCGACGTCATCCACGCGCAGGATGTAGCTCGACCACTCGGCGGGGTCCCCGCGCACCTCGAGCAGATAGCTGCCCTCGGCGAGCTGGAGGCCGGGGAGCGCGACGCCCTGGTCGCCGCTGCGGCACTGGAGCTCCCGCCCCTCGGCATCCTCGAGGCACACGTCGCGCCGGATCCGGTCCCGCCACAGCAGCCGGACGTCCAGCAGGCGGGTCGCGAGCGCCTCGTCCACCACCAGGACGAACCGGTCCCGACGATCGGCGGATGTGAGGCGCCCCCGCATCACCCGTGACGTGGGATCGAGCCGGACCGCCTGGGTCGGCTCGTCGTTGGGCTCGGGGTCCGCGTCGGCGGCGGTGGAGGGGACCGCCTCGAGTCGGTAGGGGAACGGGTCGTCGCCAAAGGGCGTGACCTTCAGGATGTAGTCACCCACCGGGAGCACGAGGTCGCGGAGCACGAGCGCACCGAGGCGGTCGGTGTCGAAGCCATCCATCTGCTTGAGAAGCGTGCCGTCCGTGCCCTGCAGCTCCACCGCGAGCCCTCGCCCCAGCGGTCCCGCCGCCCGCAGCTCGACCGGTGTCCCGGCGATGGCCTCGGTCACGCTCCAGCGGTAGTGGTCGTACGAGCCCTGGAGGTCGCCGCCCAGGCTGAACACGTCCTGCACCGGGTCGGCCGCAGCCGGCTCGTCGTTGGGCTCCTGCTCGATGGGGGCCGGGAGGGGCGTGCCGGGCCTCACCTCGATCCGGTACGCGGGGTCTTCCACCACCGACCCGTCGTCCGTGAGGCTCCGCGCGACGCCCAGCACATAGCGTCCTGCCCGGAGGAGCACGTCCTCCGCGAGCACGGGCCCGAAGTCATCGGGGCCATGATCGACCGACAGGAGGGCGCTGGCCACGCTGATGGGGACCACGCCGGGCTCCGACGTGATGGGGAAGACCTGCGCCGACGTAAGCATGCGCGCGGGCCCATCGATGCCGATCGTCCAAGGCGACGACGCATCGGCGTCCGTGACCGTCCACAGGTAGAGGTCCTGGTCACCGTCGGGGACCGTCCCCTCGATGCAGCCGGGGATCGCAAGCAGGGCGGCTTCCTCGGGGGTGCCGTTGGGCTCGCCGTCCGTGGTGCACGCCGGCTGTGCCGCGACGGGGACGACGGTCGCGGTGGCGGACGCGACGATGAGCACGAGGGCGCTGATGACCGCCCCGAGCCAGCGCCACGCTCGAACCACCACAGGCGTCTCCTGGATCCGCACGCGCACGACGCGCTCGCGACGGGCCCCGCCGGTGCGTGCGGGCCGCATCATAGGCCAGCTCGACCGGGGCCCCGGAACCGCCCGAACGTCCCATGGGAGGCACGGCGGGAGGGTCAGTTTCGAACATGCGTTCGATATGAGCGGGCGCCCAGCGCCGAGTGGAC
>JBEVIK010000256.1:0-9679 GCA_040510715.1 Candidatus Limnocylindrales bacterium | reverse complement strand
CGGCTCCCGCGAGACAGGTCGCGGGAGCCGGCGTGCATCCAGGAGAACACGGATCGTGTCAACGGACCGGACGCTCACCTGCGCCGACTGCGGCCAGGAGTTCGTCTTCACTGCCAACGAGCAGGACTTCTATGCAGAGCGCGGGTTCAGTGACCCGCGACGCTGCCCGTCGTGCCGGGCGCAGCGCAAGGCACAGCGCAACGCGGGCGGTGGCGGCGGCGGCTACGCCTCCGAGGGTGGCTACGGCAACGGCTACTCGTCGGGCGGCGGTGGCGGCGGCGGCGGCTATTCCAGCGGCGGGTACGGCGGTGGCAGCCGCAGCTACGGCGATCGCCCCCCGCGCGAGATGTTCGAGGCCGTGTGCTCGAGCTGCGGCAATGTCGCGAAGGTGCCGTTCCGGCCCACCAGCGGCAAGCCCGTCTACTGCACCGACTGCTTCGCCAAGCGCCGGGCGTAGGCCGGTAGCGCCCCCCGGGCGCGAACCTCAGCGACGACGACGCCCGCCGGATCGACCGGCGGGCGTCGTTGCGTGTCTGGGTCCGGGGCCGTCCCCCCGCGGATCAGCCGATCGGCTCGGCGCCTGCCGCGACCACCTCGGGTGCGGGACCGTTGCCGACACCGACGGCCGTGGGCGTCGAGCGGCCGGGCTCGCGACGCCCTCGCATCGACCCCTCCTCACCGGGGGCCTTGAGCATCTTGAGCTCCCCGTCGATCGAGCCACCCTCGTGGAGCATGAGCCGGAACGTCTGGACCTGGCCAACGACGACGCCGGTCGAGCGGATCTCGAGGCGCTGACGGCACTGGAGCTTGCCGTTGTACTCGCCGGCGATGACGACCTCGTCGGCGGTGATGTCCGCCTTGACGGTCGCGCCCTCCTCGATCTGGACCGTGGTCGCCTCCACGGACCCGGTGAGGGTCCCCTGGACGCGGAGCGTGCCGGCGACCTTGAGTGTCCCCTCCATCCGGTCCGCGCGCGCGATCACCGAGAGGTCGGATGGCACCGATGTCGTCATGGCCTGCACGGCTCCTGCGGGAGGGGTGCTCTGGACGGAGACATCGCGTACTCCCTGTGGTGTCGCCGCGGGGCCCGTCGGGACGGCCCGTCGGTCGTCGGGAGCAGGGCGGTCGGCGTTGCGGCTGAACATTCGGATCCTCCTCGTCGCCACGGTCGTGGTGGGCACTTCCGGGCCGATGGCATGTCCGTGATGGGCCGCCCAGTGTAGATGACCCGCACAACCTTGCCCTCATGCGTGCCAGACTGCGTGGGCCGTGACGCCCAGGCGCAGGGCCCGGCAGGCGCTTGAGAGGGGACCTGGATGTCACAGTCGGACTTCGAGACGGACGCTGAGCGTCATCGCGCGGCGGCGGCCGCGACGGAGACCCACCACAAGAAGCACTCGCAGCACGGCCACCATCACGCCGACCATTCGGCGGACGCCTTCGAGCACGACGAGGCGACCTTCTTCACCCGCCATCGAAGCAAGCTGGCGGCTGCCGTGATGATCGTCGTGGCGACGATCTTCTTCGTGATGGTGGCGGGCGTCATCCGCTGGTAGGGATGCCCTCCTCCGGCTGACGGCGCCGCCGCTCGCAGCCGCCTGGCTTGACAGGCAAGTCGTGACTTGCATATCATCGGTCTCGTGGCCGGTGACCTCTACCACGCGATCGGTGACCCGACCCGGCGCGCCATCCTCGATGAGCTCCAGGAGCGGAACGGACAGTCGCTGTTCGAGATCTGCTCCCGGCTCACGATGCGCCATGGTCTGGGCTCGAGCCGGCAGGCCGTGACGCAACACCTTGACGTGCTGGTCGCGGCGGGGCTGGTCCACGTGCGGCGTGAGGGCCGCTACCGGTTCCACGACCTGGACACCCGGCCGCTTGCCCAGATCGCGCACAGGTGGCCGGTCCGTGACCAGGATGACCCGAAGGACAGGGAGGACGACTGAATGCCCCGCATCGATGTCACGAGCGTGCTCGTGGATGACCAGGACCGCGCCCTCGACTTCTACACGCGTGTGCTCGGCTTCGTGCCCAAGCTCGACATCCCGGTGGGCGAGTATCGCTGGCTCACGGTCGTCTCGGCGCAGGCACCCGACGGGCCGCAGCTCCTCCTCGAGCCCGATGCGCATCCGGCCGCGAAGCCCTTCAAGGCCGCGCTCGTCGCCGACGGCATGCCCTACACCACGTTCACCGTGGATGACGTCCGCGTGGAGACGGACCGGCTGCGTGGCCTGGGCGTCCGCGTCGTGCAGGAGCCGGCGGAGATGGGCCCGGTCGTGACCGCCGTCATCGACGACACCTGCGGCAACCTCATCATGCTCAGCAGCCCGCCGGCGGCCTGAACGGACCGGGAGTGGTAGGGGAGCCTGGACTCGAACCAGGAACCAGCCGGATATAAGCCGGCCGCTCTGACCGTTGAGCTACTCCCCCATGGGTCACGCCGCGCACACCGGCGCCCCGATGCTACACCGCGCTCCGGGCACCCGCCCTCTGGTCAGCCGAGCATCGGCCGGATGACCTGCAGCACGACGACGAGCACGAGATAGACGATGGGCACCGCGGCGAACAGCCCGAGCAGGCCAGCCCACGGGGATCGCCGCCGCTCGCCGCTCGCGCCGGTCGGCAGCTCCACCCACAGCCACGTGAGGACGCTGCCGGCCACCAGCACGACCACCACGTATACCGCGGTGAGGCCGAGGGTGATGTCCGGCAGGCTGGGATCACGGCTCGCGAGCCAGTCCCAGGCGAGCAGCGCGATCGCCCCGATGACGGCCACGACCATGTTCGCGACCACCGCCCGGAAGACCGGCGGCGGCGGGTTGCGGGCCTCGCGGACGCGTGTCTCCAGCCAGCCGCGCCCGGCCGGCCGGTGGCCGTGGTCCTCGGTCATCGCTCGTCCCAGGGTGCCGGCGCGAGCACGGTGAGCAGCGGCCGGCGGGGCAGGGTCTCGGGCGTGTGGGCGGCGATCTCGGCGACCGCGTCGGCGAAGCGGTCGATCTCCGACTCGCGCAGCCACGCACCCACACCGGCGAGCACCAGGTCCCTCGACTCGTCCACGCCCACGTGCGCGTGGACCCGACGCGCGAGCTCGGCCGCGAGATCGGTCGCGCTCCACGCGGCGACCGAGAACGGCAGCGTGGTCGCGAAGCCGCGTGACGCCGGCTCGATGGCGACGCCACCGATCGAGGCGAGGGCACCCCGAAGGCGCGTCGCCAGTGCCTCCGAACGCTCGAACGCCCACGGGAGGCTCACGTACATGAGCAGCCAGCCGACGCTCCGTGCGAGGCCCAGGAGCTGGGACCTCGGCGCCTCGTCGACGAGCGCCCGGACCGTCTCGATGCGTGATGCTTCTGCGACCCACAGCGCGGTCACCCCCTCGGGACCCAGGAGCCATCGATGCGCATCGACGAGCACCACATCGGCGCCCGACGAGGGGGCGTCCACGGGGATGGCACCCGCCGACCAGCCCATGTCAAGGACGAGCGCGGCGCCCGTGGCGTGTGCCTGGGCCGCCAGGGGTCGGGGATCGTGCACCCGTCCCGTGACCGGATCGACGTGCGCCGCCACGGCGAGCGACGACCCATGCGGCACCGTCGAGGGATCCCGCACGACCCGCAGACCGTGCGCGCCCGCCACGGCGCCGACGGCCGCGTCCAGCTCGGCGGTCAGCTCACCGATGACGGCGATGCACCCATCCGCCGGCACGCGTCCCGCCACGATGACCGCCGACAGCGCCGCGATCCGGCCGGGAGCCAGGACCATCCGGTCGGGGCTCGCGGCGAGCACGGCCGCGACCACCGATCGGGCCTCATCACCACGCTGGACGAGATCCTCGGCACGGTCGGGGCCACCGCGACCCACGCGTAGCTGGTGCTCGTCCGACTGGCGGATCGCGCGGTCGGTCTCGGCTGGGAACGGCCCGGCCACCGTGACATCGAGCCGGATCCCGGAGCCCAACGACGGCAGCAGGTCGCGGATCGCGTCCAGCTTGGTGTCGTCAGGCAGGAACGGGTCCATCACCCGCATCATCGCACCGCCGACCCATGGCCTCACTCCTCGGTCAGGACGTGGTAGCGACCTCCCGCCTGGAGCCGTTCGTGGATGGTCGCGACCGTGGACAGCACGTCCGCGTCCGCAGCTGACTTGTCGTCGCGGATGCGCACGATCCGCGGGAACCGCATCGCGTAGCCCGATGCGTGCCGGGTCGAACGGTGGATGATGTCGAACGCGATCTCGACGACGACGGTCGGCTCGACCACGCGATACCGGCCGTGCACGCTCAGGGTGTGCGCCTCGAACCAGCGGGTCATCTCGGCGATCTCGGCGTCCGTCAGCCCGCTGTAGGCCTTGCCGATGGTCACCAGGCGCCCATCGGGCACGCCTGGTCGGTCGTCGATGACCGCGAACGTGTAGTCCGACAGGACACCGTGCCGCCGGCCGTGCCCCACCTCGACGCCGACCACCACGCAGTCGAGCGTGGTGAGCGCCTTCTTGAGCTTGAGCCATGCGTATCCCCGGCGTCCCGGCGCGTATCCCGAGTCCGGGTCCTTGATCATCAGGCCCTCGTTGCCGCGGGCCTGCGCCGACGCGAACACCGACCCGAGCTCCTCGACATCCGAAGCGGTGGTCAGCGCGGCGAGCCCGAACCCATCGGCGTGGTCAAGGCCGAGATCCTCGAGCCTCGCACGCCGCTCGCGGAGCGGCAGTCGAAGCAGTGGCTCGACGTCGCTCCCGCCATCGGTCGACAGTGCCAGCGCGTCGAAGGCGACATAGATGACGGGCACGTCGGCTTGCACCTCCGCCGACGGCGCCTTGCGCCCGAGCCGGGACTGGAGCGCCAGGAACGGCAGCGCCTGGCCATCGCGCCAGCCCAGCACCTCGCCGTCGAGCACTCCGTCCCACCGTTGCGTCGAGGCGGCTCGCACCACCTCCGGGAACTGGTCGCTGATATCACGCAGCTCCCGGCTGTACAGCCGCACCTCGGCACCCTGCTTGTGGAGCTGCGCGCGGATGCCGTCGTACTTGTCCTCGACCCACACGGGTGGGGCCAACCGCGACAGCGCCTCGGCCTCGTCCGCGACCGGCGAGGCGAGCATGCTCGTGAGCGGATGGAACAGCGCGAGGCGGGCGGTACCCAGCGCGTCGTCTCGGGCCAGGACCGCGGTCCGGCCGATGTCCCCGGTGAGCATCGCCGCCCACTGCACGTCCGCGAGCTCCCGCCCGGACGCGGCGGCGACCGCCGCCTCGAGGTGACCCTGCCGCAGCCCGATGCGCAGCTCGCCGGTGAGCACCTTGACCACGGCGCGCGCGACGGCCGGATCGCAGCGCGCGAGCAGCTCCCGGAGCAGCGCCGTCTTCGCCGCAGGTCCTCTCGCGACCGCGACCGCGCCGAGGGCGACCTGGACCTCGGCGACCGCGGGCGCCGGTCCGGTCGCCTCGTGGCCGGCCGACTCGAGCGTCTCGCCGACAGCCGTTCCGATGTCCGAGGAGCGGTCGTATGCGGCGCCCAGGCTGAGTGCGGTACGGCCGGTCCGGGCGGCTGCCGCCCCGGCCAGCTCCTGGACCGCATCCGTGACCGCGCGCCAGCCGACGCCCGTGGTGCGCTCGTCGGCCCCGGCGAACGGCCGCCCGGCGAGGAACGTGACGGCCGCCTCGAGCTCCGGCCCGGACAGCCCATCGAGGTATGTCGCGACGGTGGCGACCTTGGTGGACGTGCTGCGGGTCGCCGCGACCGCCTCGGACATCTCCGACCACTCACGCATGCCTTCAGCCTACCCGTGTCCGTGTCGCGGATCGTCAGGGATGGCCGGTGCTGGGATAGCATCGGCTGACCCATGCGCCGCCGCGAACGCACCGAGTGGAACCCGCCCCGCATCGAGGGGCGGCTGGTCGAGCTGCGCCATCACACGCCGACCAACCTGCCCACCGTGCTGCGGTGGTACGCCGACCCCGAGATCGCCCGCCTCACGCGCTACTCCACGCGACCCATGGCCACCGAGGAGGTCGAGCGCTTCTTCCAGTCCCGGCTGCTGTCGACGGAATCGGTCGCCTACGGCATCCATCTCCGACCCTCGGGCCGGCTGGTGGGCCTGACCACGTTCAGCTCCCTCGACCCCGACAACGGCTCGGTGCTGTTCCACATCACCATCGGCGAGCGGGACGCGTGGGGACAGGGGTACGGCACCGAGGCAGCTAGGCTCATGCTCTGGCTGGCGTTCGAGCGTATCGGGCTCCACCGCGTCGGCCTCACGGTGTTCGCGTTCAACGAGCGCGCCATCCGAAGCTACGAGAAGGCGGGCTTTCGCGTCGAGGGTCGGCTGCGGGAGGCGATCGCGCGCGATGACCGGTACTGGGACGAGGTCCAGATGGGCATCCTGCGGGACGAGTGGATGGCGATGCGGGCGGTGCCCGCCGGTGCGGCGACGGGTGGCCGTCGCGAGGACGGGTCCTGAGCATGCCCAGCTCTGGACCTGCGGCGGACGACGCCCGCGCCGACGTGCGGGACCTGATCGCGGCCAAGGGCCACGCCGTAGACAACGCGCGCGAGGCCGCCGCGCGCCTGGAGCAGGCCTTCGCGGATGGCGCACTGGAACGGACGCCCTTCCTCGATCAGGCGCTGCGCGACCTGATGGTCGCGCTGGAGCAGGACGAGGGCCAGCGGCTGGGCGGCAAGAGCGCCGAGGCCTCCCGCTTCATCCTGCGCGCCATCGATCGAGCGCTCGACGAGGCCTAGGTCACATGCAGCCGGGATAGCGCCAAGGGCCTGGCAGCCGGCGGAACACCACCCATACCCCGGCCTCGTCGGAGCGGTAGTCGAGTCGCTCGTGCGTCACGAGCATCACGACGCCGGGCGTCGCATTGATGAGGTCCCCGATCTCGGCCTCGGAGTCGATGGGACCCCCACGTGCATCGGCCCCACCGACCGGTTCCCAGAGGCTGCCATCGACATCGACCGGCGACCCAAGCCCGCAATGACCGAGCGCGAACGGGATGATGTCTCCCTCGGCCAGCTCCCGGCGACTCGACGGGCGCAGCTCGAAATCGCCCTCCAGCACGAGGCCTGCCGGCAACCGCCAGCCGCCGGCGCGCGGATCGACCGTCGGACTGGTCGTGGGTGCGGCGGAGCCGGGACCAGGAGCGCCCGTGCAGGCGAGCAGCAGCAGCATCGCGATCGGCGTCATCGCGACCAGGGACGGGGTGCGCTGACGGTCGGGTCGTGCCATCACATGCGGGATCATGCAGCACCGCGTGCCCCTACACTTCGCGCATGAAGCTCTTCGGGCGCCCCAAGGTCAGCGATGACCAGCAGCGCCGTCTCCCGCCCGGCCAGTACCTCACCCAGAAATGGCCCGTGCTCCACTACGGGTCGGTGCCTTCGACCGACCTCACCACCTGGGACTTCCGGGTCTGGGGTGAGGTGGAGGAGCCGTTCTCGTTCACGTGGGACGAGTTCCGGGCGATGCCCCGGAAGGCACTCGTGACCGACATCCACTGCGTGACCCGCTGGACGCGGCTCGACGCCGCCTTCGAAGGTGTGCCCATCCAGCACATCCTGGAGCGGGCGAAGCTCCGCCCCGATGCGCACTTCGTGCTCGCGCACTCGGAGCAGGGCTACACGGCCAACGTGCCCCTCGAGGTGCTGGACGACGACGACGTGCTCCTCGCCGACGTCGCCGACGGCGCCCCGCTGACCCCGGAGCATGGCTATCCGCTGCGGCTCGTCGTGCCCAAGAAGTACTTCTGGAAGAGCGCCAAGTGGATCCGCGGGCTCCAGTTCCTGTCCCGCGACCAGCTCGGCTTCTGGGAGCGCTACGGCTACCACAACGATGCCGACCCGTGGCTGGAGCAGCGCTTCGCCGACGAGTGAGCCGCGCGCGATAGCCGGGAATCAGAAGAGCGGCGCCTGAGCGCCGCTCTCGCTGTGTCAGAGCCGGGTTCGGCTCTAGTGGCTGCAGCCACCCGGGCTGCCAGCGGACTCGGCGGTGCGGAAGCTGCTGCCGCAGCCGCAGCCCGAGACCGCGTTGGGGTTGTTGACCGTGAACCCGGCGCCCATGAGGGTGTCGAGGTAGTCGATCTCCGAGCCGGTCAGGTATTGGGTGCTCTGCTGGTCGACATAGACCTTGATGCCGCGGCTCTCCACGGTGACGTCCTCGGGCGTCGGCTGGTCCTCCAGCATCATCCCGTAGCGGAACCCGGAGCAGCCCCCGCTGTAGACATAGACGCGCAGCCCTGTGTCCGCGTTGGCCTCACCCGCGGTGAGCTCCTGGAGCTTGGCCGCGGCGGCCTCGCTGAGCGCCACCAGGGGCGTGGCCGGGACATCGGTGAGGTGCTGCGGCTGGGGGATTTCCCCGGTCGTTTCGATCATGCGTATGGTGTCCTCCCAGGACGAGCATCGGGTGACGGCACCTTACGGTGTCTGCCGGGACCAATCCTAGGCGCAGGTCGCGGTTTCGGCAAGCGTCACCCGATCTGGCTGGCAAGCACGAGCGACCCGACGACGATGACAAGGATCAGGAACGCCGTCAGGATGGTGAGGACCACGCGAGCCGCCTCGGACCCGGTGGCGGGCGTCGCGGCCGGCTCCGACGCTCCCACGAGCGCCCACAGCTCACCCTCGGACGCATCGGGCACGGTCGATTGCACAGCTGTCCTCGGCTGCGCCGCGGCCGCGGTGGCTGCGACGACGGGGGTGTTGTAGGGACTCTCGAGGACGGGCGACGGCGCCGCTGGGGGCACATCCGGGGCGGTCGGCTCGGACGGCACCGCCGCGACGCCTGGTCCGGCCGTCGGCGCCTCGAACCCGGACCCCGGCTCGGGCTTCGGCTCCGGCTCCGGGCTGGTCATCTCGCTCGTCGGCTCGACATCCTCGACCACCTCGATGGGCGATGCGACGGGATCCGGCTCGTCGGGCTGCGCCGTCACGGTCGGCTCCGCCGGCGACGACCACGGCGCGATGGGCGCGACGACCGCGCTCGCCCAGGGTGCCAGCGGTTCCGCCTCGGGGGACGACGACGACGGGACCGTTGGCACGGGCTCGGGTTCGGGCGCGGCGACCACCTGCGGCTCGGCGACCATCTCGGGCTCGGGCTCGGCGACCATCTCGGGATCGGGCTCGGGGGCGGCGACCATCTCCGGCTCGGCGACCGGTGTCGCCCCGGGGGGCGGCTCTACGTCGGATGCGGGCTGCCCGCGCGCCGCGATGCGCGCGAGGAGCGCGCTCGGTACCGGTGGTCGCTCGGCCGTCGGTGCGGCGATCGGGACGTCCGGCTCGGCGCTCGGTGACGTCTCGGTGCTCGGTGATGGCTCGGCACTCAGCGACGGCTCGCCCGTTTCGGGACTCGGCTCAGCCTCGACGTCCTCTGCGGGCGGCTCGGCGACGAACCCCTGCGACCGCAGGGCTTCCTCGAACCAGCGTCGATCGACCGGTGTCGCACCGTCGGGACCCAGGGATGGATCGGTCATCCGTGGGGTGCCTCCGATCCAAGATGCTCGACCACCGTGGCGATCCCCTGGCCGACGCCGATGCACATCGTCGCGAGACCGTACCGCCCACCGGTGCGACCCAAGCCGTGGACCAGCGATGTCATCAGGCGCGCGCCGCTCATGCCCAGTGGATGGCCGAGTGCGATGGCGCCACCATCGACGTTGACCCTCGCCGGGTCCAGACCCAGCTCTCGGA
>JBEVIK010000255.1:0-5217 GCA_040510715.1 Candidatus Limnocylindrales bacterium | reverse complement strand
CCAGCTTCTCTTGGGACGAGCTCGCACATACGCCCGCCTTCGACCGGATCGCCGTCGCGCCCTGACCTGGGAGGGACGCGGTCCACGGACCGGTGAGGTGCGTCAGGGCAGGATCATGCCCACCACGGCGGCGCCGATGAGGATGGGCCCGAAGGGCACCGGGGTCCGCCGGCCGACGCGTCCGAGCGCCATGAGCACCAGCAGGATCACGGCACCCACGACGGTCGCCACGAGGAACCCCGTGAGCAGGCGCGTCACGCCGAGCATCAGCCCCAGGCTCACCGCGAGCTTGACGTCGCCGAGTCCCAGCGCGCCCCCGAACAGCCGGTCGGTGATGAGCAGCACCAGTGGTGCGCCGATGCCGGCCGCGATGGCCGAGGCGAGCCCCAACTCCTTGCCCGCCACCAACGGGTCCCAGCCCAGGAGCACCACCGCGAGCGCGAAGGGGATGAGTGGCAGCGTGATGACATCGGGGAGCAGGCGCTGGTCGAGGTCCGTGGCGAGGAGCACCATGAGCGCCCCGAGGTAAATCCCCAGGACCAGCCGATCGCCGGTCTCGGGCCACCGCGCGAGCAGCAGCGCGAAGGTGATGGCGCTCGCGACGACGACGGCGATGGTGCGCCAGTCCACCGCCCGGACGACGCCCTCGGCGTGTACCGGCCAGCGTGCCGACACGCGGTCGGCGAACACACCCCAGGCAGCGCCCGCTGCGCCACCCGCGATGAGCAGCGCCGGGTCGGCGTTCACTGGCCGCGCGGCGTCCCGTCGCGCCTAGGCGCCGGTCAGCGCCAGCTCCACGAGCGTGGCGTGGCTGACGCCCGTGGCGCCCTTGGCGGCCCACGGATACGCCTTGCGGAGATACGCGGTGCCCGCGATGTCGAGGTGGACCCAGGGCTTGGTCACGAACTCCTGCAGGAACAGGGCGCTCTTGACCAGCGACCCCTCGGCGGTGCCGCTGTTGGTCATGTCGGCGTAGGTCGAGTCCATCGCCGAGCGATAGTCCGCGAGCAGGGGCAGCTGCCAGTAGCGCTCGCCCTGGCGGGCGCCCGCGGCGGCCACCTCGTCCCACCATGACTGGGGGGTGGCGAAGCCACCCGTGATCATGTCGCCCAGCGCGCGCGCGACGGCGCCCGTGAGCGTGGCCACATCGACGAGGTGGGTCGCGCCGTTGCGCTCCGCCCACGTGAAGGCATCGCCCAGGATGAGCCGGCCCTCGGCATCCGTGTTCATGATCTCGACCGTCTTGCCGTTCATGGCGCGCACGACGTCGCCTGGCCTCGTCGAGTGCGGGCCGGGCATGTTCTCCACCGCCGGGGCCACCGCCATGACCGGCAGGTCGGGTGCCAGCTGCTTGATGGTCGCCATCGCGGCGATGACCGTGCAGGCGCCGGTCTTGTCCATCTTCATCTCGTCCATCCGCTCGGCGGGCTTGATGCTGATGCCGCCCGAGTCGAAGCAGACGCCCTTGCCCACCATCGCCAGCAGCCGGCCCTTCGAATCGGTGGCGCCGGCCTGCCCGTTGCGCAGGACGATGAAGCGCGGCGTGTTGGACGAGCCCTGACCGACGGCGAGGAACATGCCCATGCCCAGGGCCTCGGCCTGCTCGGGCCCAAGGACCTCGACCTGGAGGCCGTGCCGGGTCGCGAGCGCCGTGGCCTCATCCGCGAGCACCTCGGGGCTGACGTCGTTGGCGGAGCGCTGCGCGAGCCGGCGCGTGGCGTTGCCGCCCTCCCCGATGATGCGTCCGCGCTCCGCGGCCCGGGTGAGGGCCGCCTCGTCGCCCGCTGCCACGACGAGGATGAGCTCATCGAGGACCGGGGGTCCCGCCCTGTCGGGCTCGTAGATGCGGCGCGGGTCCTCGCTCCCCTCCACCACGCCACGCGTGATGAGCTCCACCGCCGCCGCGGCGTCCAGGTCTCCTGTCAGCAGCTCCCCGGGGATGGCGACCGCCAGCGTGCGCACCGGTCGCTCCGCGAGACGGCGCTCGATGGCCGAGCCGAACCGGAGCGCCGTCAGCCGCTCGAAGCCGGCACCATCGCCCACGCCCATGGCCAGCAGCCACGGCGCACCCATCTCGGAGGTGCGCAGCAGGGTGGAGCTCCACGGCGAGCCCTTGAGCTCGCCCAGGGTGCGGTACGCGGTCAACGCCCCGCCCAGCCGCCGGTCGAGCTCGACCAGCCAGGGTGTGAGCGTCTCGTCCTTGAGGATGGGCACGGCGATCACATCGGCTGCCACATCCCACGGCTGTCCGACGAGCACACGAGTCTGCATCTGTTCCTGAACACTCCTGTGTCACCGGGCGGTCACTGGGCGGCGCCCGGCAGGTCCGAATGAAGAGCGTCAGGATGACATCAGCCGCCGCCGGTGTCCGGGCGCGCGGCCACCGCGTCGGCGAGGAGCCCGCGCTGCTGCTCGATCTCCTGCAGCGTGGCCATGATGGCGGGACCCGCCAGGTCCGAGACCACGACCGTCAGCGCATCCTCGGTGAGGGGCAGCGAGCCCTGCGCGGCCTCGACCGCGGCGAACGCGGCGCGCACCTCGTCGGTCACCTGCCCGTCGGTCTCCACGAGCAGGGTCCAGAGCCGCTCGAGCGCGGAGTCATAGGCCTCGAGCCGGGCAAGCAGGTCGTCGATGGTGCTGACATCGGCGCCCGCCTGGTCGGCGGCCTCGCGGACGGCTCGGGCGGCGACCAGGAGCCGCCGGGAGTCCTCGAGCGCCACGATGGCACCCGGCAGGTCGTCGGCTCGGGCAGCGGCCGCCGCCTCGGCCACCCGCGCATCGTGTGCCTGGATGGAACGCACCAGGTCCACCGGTCCGGAGGCTGCGCCGACCACCTCCACCCACGTCCCGGGCAGCTGGGCGATGCCGATGAGCGCCGCGTCGATGGTCCCGATGCGCGCCCGGTCGGACTCCCGTATGCGCGACGCGTCGATGTCGCTGGTCAGGACCTCGCGGGCCTTGAGCAGCTGCTCGCTGAGCATCGAGATGGCCGCGGATGCCTGGCTGCCCGTGGTGATCGCCGCATCCACGCCATCGGGGTCGAGGGCGCGAGCGCGCGTCAGCACGTCACGGCTCGCCACGGCGAGCGTCGCGGCTTCCGCCACGGCCTGGTCGACGGACGCATCGATGGCCGCGAGGCGTGGCACGAGTAACGCGTGCTCGCGTGCGGTGAGCTCCGGCCGCCCGGTCTCGGTCGGCGGATGATCGAGGGTCAGGATGAGCGCCGTGACCGCGAGCGCGGCGATCACCAGCAGGCATGCGCCGAGCAGGGCGCGGGACCATGACCGAGAGGGCCGCGGGGCCGATGGCCCGCCCATGCCCGTCGTGTCGGTCGCGCTCGCCGCATCGGTCGTGTCGGCCGCGGTCGGCGTGTCGGTCGTGCCGGCGTCGTCGCTCATCGGCGCGCAGTCTACGGTCGGTGCGCCGCGTACCATCGGCCGGCCATGACGCCCGAGACCGATGTGGCCGATCTGCTCCTGCGTCTGCCCAAGGCGGAGCTGCACCTCCACCTCGACGGCAGCCTGCGCCCGGCGACCGCGTTGCGGCTGGCCCGTCAGCGACGCCTCGACGAGGGGATGACCCTCGCCAGCATGCGGGCGCGACTCCAGGCGCCGATGCCCTGCCGGGACCAGGCGCAGCTCCTGGCTGCGTTCGACCTGCCCATCGCCCTGCTCCAGGACGCCGAGGCGCTGGAGCGAGTGACCCACGAGCTCGTGGAGGATGTGGCAGGTGACGGCACGAGCTACGTCGAGATCCGCTGGGCGCCCTCGCTGCACACCCGCAAAGGGCTGTCGCTCCGCGACGGTATCGCGGCGGTGGTGGCGGGCGCACGGACCGGGGCGGGGGCGACCGGGGTGGTGGTCCGGCTCATCGCGGTCGCCCTGCGAACGCTCGACCCCGACGGCGAGGCCGAGATGGCCCGCGTGGCCGCGGACTTCCGAGTCGATGGGCTGCTGGGCTTCGACTGTGCGGGGCGCGAGGCCGAGGCACCGGACCCGCTGCGGTTCGAGCGCGCGTACGCGATCGCACGCGCCGCAGGGCTGGGCATCACCTGCCATGCCGGCGAATGGGGCGGTGCCGCGCAGGTGTGGCGTGCCCTCGAGCTGGGTCCCACGCGGATCGCCCATGGCGCCCCCGCCGCCGATGACCCGGCGCTGGTCGCAGAGCTCGGCGCACGTGGCGTGACCCTCGACCTGTGCCCGTCGAGCAACGTCCAGGCGGCCATCGTGCCATCGCTCGCGGCCCATCCATTGGCGCGGCTGCATCGCGCGGGTGCGCCGGTGACGCTGTCCACCGATGACCGAACGGTGAGCGACCTCACGCTCCCCGCCGAGTACGCGAACGCGCTCGATCCGATCGGGCTCACCCTGGCCGAGCTGGTCGCCATCGACCGGCACGCGTTCGAGGTCGCCTTCCTGCACGACGACGAGCCGCTCCGCGCGCGATTGCTGGAGGAATTCGACGCGTTCGTGGCGGCCGAGCCACGCTTGAAGGACCACGCGGCCGACGCGGGCCGAGACGGCTGATGCCACGCATGGTCGTGCTCGTCGGCCCGATCGCCGCCGGCAAGAACACGGTCGCCGACCAGCTCGCAGAGCTGCTCACCGGGCGCGGCCGCACCGTCGTGGTTGCCGACGTGGACGAGGTCGCAGCGATGGTGCGCGCGCCGGGAGCCGCCGCGGCCGGGCTCTGGCACGCCGCGCATGAGGCGCACGGCGCCCTGGCTGGGCAGTGGTTGCGTTCCGCGGTGGATGTCGTCGTGGCGGTCGGGCCGATCCACTCCCGCGAGGAGCAGGAGGCCTTCGCCAGGCACCTGCCGCACGAAGCTCCCGTGTTGTGGGTGGTGATCGACGCGCCGGTATCGGTGACGTTCTCGCGCGCCCAGGCCGACCCGGGACGCGCCCTCTCGCGGGAGCACGAGTTCCACCACGCAGCGCACAAGCGCTTCCGAGAGCTGCTGCCGGAGATCCCCGCCGATCTGACCTTCGACTCGGCAACGATGACCGCCGCCGGCATCGCCGCCATGATCGCCGAGGAGCTTGGGTAGTCGGCCGGATGCTCACGGCATGTCGATTCGCCGCCTGGTCGTTCGTATAGAGGGCGAAGGACCGGTATGGAGCCGGTCCACACGATGGAAAGGGAGCCCACCGATGGCGCACTACCTGCTCTCCGTCTATCCACCCGAGGGCTTCGAGCAGACGCTCGACGAGGCCACCC
>JBEVIK010000254.1:0-6860 GCA_040510715.1 Candidatus Limnocylindrales bacterium | reverse complement strand
GACCGCCGCGTCCCCCGACGTGTGCGACGGCGCCTCGGTGAGCTACACCTACGAGGTCCGCAACAACAGCGCCGGCTTCCTGTGGACCGGCGACGTCACCGACGACGTCCTGGGCGTGGTCGCGGCCGACGTGACCATCGGCGCGGGCGCCACCGCGAGCTTCACCCTCACCGGGCCCATCAGCGGCACGGTCACCAACACGGCCACCGCGACGGGCGCCTTCAACGACCCCGACGACACCTCGGCCGAGCTGACCAGCGAGCCGGTGACCGTCACCAGCCACGCCTGCGACATCACGGTCACCAAGACCGCGGTGACCCCTGCCGTATGTCAGGGCGCCACCGCGAGCTATCAGATCACGGTCACCAACGAGAGCGACCGCTTCACGTGGACGGGCTCGGTGGTGGACGACGTCCTGGGCAGCCTCGCGACCGAGGTCACCATCGGTCCGGGCGAGTCGGTCAGCTTTACCCCGACGCACGAGACCAGCGACACCGTCACCAACACCGTCACAGCGGCGGGCTCCTTCGGCGACCCGGCCGGGACCGCAGCGGATGGCAGTGCCCAGGCGACCGTGACCAGCCAGGCGTGCGCAATCACGGTCACCAAGATCCCCGCCGCCGCGGACGTGTGCGAGGGCTCCAGCGTTGGCTACACCATCACGGTCACCAACACCAGCGAGCTGCCCTGGACCGGGGACGTCGTCGACGACCTCCTGGGCACCCTCGCCGATGACCTCACGCTCGAGCCGGGCGCCTCCCAGACCTACACCCCGACGGGGGTCATCAGCGGCACCGTCACCAACACCGTCACCGCCACCGGCACCTCCGGCGGCGCCACGGTCAGCGGCACCGCGAGCGCCACGGTCACGGGGCGCACCTGCGCGATCGCCGTCACCAAGGTCCCCGCCGCGGGCGAGGTGTGCGAGGGTGACAGCGTCGGCTACACCATCACCGTCACCAACGAGAGCGAGACCCTGAGCTGGACCGGCTCGGTGGTCGACGACGTCCTGGGCACCCTCGCGGACGCCGTGACCATCGGCCCCGGCGCTTCGGTGACCTACACCCCGACGCACCAGATCGGCGATACGGTCACCAACATCGTCACCGCGACGGGCGCCTTCGGCGACCCGGACGGGACCGCCGCGGGTGCCAGCGCCCAGGCGACCGTGACCAGCGTGGTATGCGAGGGTCCGGCCTCCACGGACGGTCCCGATGGGCCGGCCTCCACGATCGGTCCCGAGCCGACGCCACCGGGTCTGCCTCCTGGTCTATCCGTGCCCGCCCCGATCATCATCGCCAAGGTGGACACCAAGGGGACCTCGGACCGCAGCGACGACCGGCTGCTGGCTGGCGCCCGGTTCGAGATCCGCGCCGACGACGGCGACGGCGAGTTCGAGACCAACGGCGACGACGCGCTGGTCTTCGAAGGTGTCGCCACGCGGGGCTTCCTGGCGTTCAACTCCCCGCCCGAGGGCGTGCACTGGGTGGTCGAGGTCGATGCTCCCCCGGGATACTACAGGGCCCGACCGGTCGAGGTCCACTACATCCCCGAAGAGGCGATCGACAACTGCGTCCAGATCGGCAACCGGAAGCGATGCAAGCCCGACGATGACGGCTCGGGTGGCGTGCTCCTCGTGGTCATCCAGGATTCCCCTGTCGACCTGCCACGCACCGACTCCCATCCCGGCGCCGCGACCGACGGCGCGCGCGACGCCGATGTACCGCGGAGGCGCCACCTCGGCGGGTGATCCGTTCGACGCGTTCGGGCGGACGGTCGCCTAGGCGTCAGGCCCGCGACCCAGGAGCTCGAGGGTCTGCTCGTCGGGCGCACCGCCCCACCAGCGGTCGAGGACGGCTCGCGAGGAGGGGTCGCCGTCCGCCGCGACATCGAACAGCGTCGCGCACGAGCGCAGCTTGACCGCGTCCACCGGCCCCAGGATCGCTTCGATCGCACCGGGTGCTGCGACGACGAGCGCGAGGCACTCGTGGAGTCGCACGCCCAGCACCGGGTGAGCGAGGAAGGCCCGCGCCTCGGCGAGGTCCTCGATGCCGTAGCGCCACGCCATGTCGCTGTGGCCCAGCCCACGCAGCTGGGGGAACACGAACCACATCCAGTGGCTGCGCTTGTGTCCCGCTCGCAGCTCGTCGAGCACATGGCCGTAGACGGGTGCCTGCGCCGTCACGAAGCGCTCGAGGTCGGCTTCGTCCGTCATCCCGCCAGTATCATCGACGGGATGTCCGACCGACCCATTAAGGTGCTCATCGCGAAGCCCGGCCTCGATGGCCACGACCGGGGCGCCAAGGTGCTCGCGCGCGGTCTCCGCGACGAAGGGTTCGAGGTCGTCTACACGGGTATCCGCCAGACACCCGAGATGATCGTCGCGACCGCCGAGCAGGAGGATGTCGACGTGGTCGGCCTGTCCATCCTGTCGGGCGCCCACCTGACGCTGCTGCCGCGTGTCACGGCGCTCCTGCGCGAGCGCGGCATGGGTGACGTGCTGGTCACGGCGGGCGGCATCATCCCCGACGCCGACATCGCCGAGCTCCAGGCGGCGGGCGTGGGCGAGGTGTTCGGTCCCGGCACGAGCATCGGCGAGGTCGCCGCGTACCTGCGCGCGAACGTGCCGCCCCGAGCGGGGTGAGCGCTCCGGCGACCGGCCCGAACGAGCTCATGGCCGCCGCCCGGGCGGGTGACCGACGGGCGCTCGGACGCCTCCTGACCCAGGTCGAGGACGGCACGGCTCCCATCGCCGCCGCGCTCCGCGATATGCCCGTCGAGGGACAGCGGGCGCACCTCGTGGGCATCACCGGTCCGCCGGGCGCGGGCAAGAGCAGCCTCGTCAACGCGCTGGTCGCTGCCATCCGCGCCGACGAGCGGCCGGTGGCCGTTCTGGCGGTCGACCCCTCGAGCCCCATCACGGGCGGCGCCATCCTGGGTGACCGGGTGCGGATGCAGCAGCATGCCCGGGATACGGGCGTGTTCATCCGGAGCATGGCCAGCCGGGGCCACTCGGGCGGGCTCGCAGCCGCGACCCGGGACGCGGCGACGGTCCTCGCGCACTCCGGCTTCGACCTGGTGCTCATCGAGACCGTGGGAGCCGGGCAGGGCGAGGTCGCGGTCGCGGGCATCGTGGACACCACCGTCGTGGTCGAGGCGCCGGGCATGGGCGACGAGATCCAGGCGCTCAAGGCCGGGATGATGGAGCTGGCCGACGTGGTGGTCGTCTCCAAGGCCGACCTGCCGGGTGCGGACCAGGCTGCTTCGGCGCTCCGGGCGATGCTCACGGTCGGCGCACAGCACGACCGGGCGATGGGTGACCAGCCCCGACCCCGCCGGCCCGAGGTGCTGCTGGCCTCGGCCACGGAGGGCACAGGCATCACCGAGCTCCTGGCGGCCATCGACCGGCGCAGGCCCTCCGCGGGCGGGCCGATCCCGGGTGCCGGGCCGCGGGCCGTGGACACCGACACGATCGAGCTGCGGCCTCTCACGGCCGAGGACGACCGGGTGCTGTACCTGATCTTCCGCACTGCCCTCGACGACCTGGGGCGCCGCCAGGGCGATCCGAACGGGTGGCCGTTCGATATCGCCGACGATGCCGAGTGGGAGCGCTGGCGGCCGATGTTCGAGCACATCAGGTCGACCGCCGACCTCGCCTGGGGTGCCGAGTCCGATGGACGCCTCGTCGGCTACGCCCGGAGCATCCGACGCGGTGACGACCGGGAGCTGACCGAGTTCTTCGTCGTGCCCGAGGCGCAGGGTCGGGGCGTCGGGGCTCGCCTGCTCGAGCGTGCCTTCCCCGCGGATGCCCAGCACCGGTCGATCCTCGCCAGCACCGACGCCACCGCGTTGTCGCGGTACCTGCGACTGGGGCTCGTGCCCTCGGCCACGGTCCACCTGTTCGAAGGTCCACCAGCAGCGGATCCCGCGCAGCTGCCAGCCGACGTGGTCGCGCGGCCGCTGGCCGACCTGCCAGCCGACGCCCGGATGGATGCGCTCGCCGCCATCGACGCGGAGATCCTCGGCATGCGCCGCGACGTGGACCACGCGTGGCTCGGGGGGCAGCGCCCAGGCTGGCTGCTGGAGCGAGCGGGGGCACCGGTCGGCTACGCCTACGGCGGCCCGCGACAGGGGCCGGTGGCAGTGCTCGACCCGTCGCTCCTCGTGGGTGCTGTCGGTCTCCTCGAGGCCGAGGCGCTGCGTCGCGGGGAGGAGCGCATCGTGCTCTGGGTGTCGCTGGCCGGGAGCGGCGACCTGGTGCGCTACGTGCTGGGTCGCGGGTATCGCATCGACCCCGACCCGCTGTACCTGCTCGAGGACCCGCCGCTCATCCGCGCCGACCGGTACCTGGTGATGAGCCCGCCGTTCCACCTGTAGCGGGCCGATCGCGCTCAGCGCGGGATGGACGCCTCGGGGGTCCGCACCGCGAAGGGGCTGGGCATGCGTTCGTCGGGAAGCGCCTCGCTGAGCGTGCCCGCGACCTCGATCGCGATGGTCGTGGAGCCCGTGACATCCGGCACCTCGAACGTCGTCCCGGCCGGCTCGCCCGCGCGCATCCGGGCCCGGACGCCCAGTCCGCCGAGACCCTCGGCGCTGCCCGTCACGAACCCGGTGGCGGGGCGCGGCATGGCCAGCCACGTGATCTCCCCCTGGGGACCCGAGAGGTGCACCACGGAATCGCTGGGGGACAGCTCGAACTCGACCGGGTCCGAGCCTTCGGCGAGCGCCAGCAGCGCCACGGAAAGGACGCCATCGGCGGCCTGGGTGACCGTCGCCGAGAAGGTGACCGTCGCTCGCGGGGACGCCAGGCAGGTCTCGGCGACGCGGTCGGCGACCACCTGGAGCGCGAGCATCCCCGGGTCGGTCATCGGTGGCCAGACCTCGAAGGTGACCGGGTCGGGCCCGGCGGCCATGAGGAGCGATCGGTCCTCGTCGAGGGGTCGGGCGACGTAGCTGCCCACCGTGCTGGTGACACGCCTGGGCCGCCGGATCACGAGGCGCGCGAGCTGCTCTTCGATGACCAGCACCTCGTCCACCGACGTGGGGGGCGGGGAGTGCCACTGGAACGTCGCGAGGCGAGCCATGTCACTTCGTCTCGGCTGCGAAGGGCTTCTCGAACACGTTCGTCAGCCGGTCGTTGAACTGCTTGACCATGGGCTCGAACTGGTCCTTGCGGACCGCCATCGTGCCGTGGGTGCCCATGAGGCCCTGGTAGCTGTACGTGACGTCCTGGTCCGGCGCGGCCTTGCCCTGGCCCAGTGGATCGCGCCCGGTGCCCGCGGTCGCGGCCTTGTCGGCGTCCAGGCGGGCCTTCATGGCGGTGACCATGGCGGTCATGCTGGGGTCGGGCGTGCCCAGCCCGGCCACGCCCGAAGCAGGTGTACCGAGCACCCGGCCGACCTCGGTGCCGATGGCCGACTGGAGGTCGCTCACGCCTGTCACGAGCACGGGGGTCATGGTGCTCCCGATGAGCTCCGAGGCCAGCTCGCGGGCAGCCGTCTGTGCCGCGGCGGCGACGAGCCCGTACGCCACCTGGTAGAGCTGGCGCGTGGTATCGATGCCACCGATGCCCGCGAGCGAGGCGACCGTCGCGACCGCCTGCGCCGCCTTGAGGGTTCCCACCATCTTCGCGGCGAACTTGTCGGCGGAGATGGATGTCTCGACCGTGGACCCGGCAGCGCTCCAGGTCGTCGGCAAGGCCGAGAGCTTGTCGATGAGCGTGGCCGGCGGCGCGATGGCAGGCAACCCGGGCGCCGCGCCTCCCCCGGTCGGCGCGGTGCCGCCGCCACTCGGTGACCCGGTGCCGACCAGTGTGGTCGCCGCACCGGCCGCGGCGGTCGCCTGCGCACCTCCGGTCGCCGTGGTCGCCGCGACGGAGCCCTTGACGTTGATGGAGACGTCGCCGAGACCCTTGACGGCCACGATGTCCTTCGACGCGGCGTCGCCGAGCGCCTTCCAGTAGGCGTCGCGGATCTGGGTGGTGAGGGCGCTCGTGGAGAACCCGGCGCTCACCCCCGTGGCCGCCTCGGAGATGTTGCTGAAGTTGGTGGTGGTCTGGAACGCCACCACGCCCGGCACGTTCGGGGCGACGGCGCCGGCGGCGCGTTCCACGAGCTGATCACGCAGCTGGGTCCGGACATCGGCGGACGCCGCACCGGCGCGCGCCGCCGCCGCCATCCGCTTCGTGATGAGCTTGCGTTGTGCCTGGATCGCCGCGACCACCTGGGGCATGGCCGTGTCCAGCTGGGCGAGCATCGGCACCTTGAGGGCGAGCAACACCATCCGCTCGATGGTGGCCTTGTCGAGCGCCTTCCGAGCGCTCGGGGCATCGTCGGGTGCGGCCTGGTGGATGAGCGCATTGATCTGCTCGTTGCTCTGGCTGTACTCGTCCGCGATGCCCAGGAGGTGGCCGTACTCATGGGCCGCGATGACCTTCTCGTCACCGGTGTACCCGCCCTTGTTCATGTAGTAGTTCTTGGCGTCGATGGGGTTGCCAGGTGTCCCTGCCACGACGGACGACGGATGCACGATGACCTGGGAGTGTGCCTTGTCCTTCAGGCCGAACACGGGCACGGCGCGGAACGTGACGGGCAGCCGCTTCCTGGTGACCTCGTCGCTGAAGAGTGCCGTCTCCTCACCCACGAGCGTCAGGCGCCCGTTCCAGTTCTTGACGCCTTCCTCGACCACGGTGGTCGCCCACGCCCGCCTGGGATCGTCGCCCGGGATCTCGGTCGGATCATCGAGGAGGTCCCCCAGCTCCGGCGCATCGGCGGGCGCATCGGCCGCCTTGGGGACGGTATTGCGCGCCTGGTTGAGGAACTGGATGCGGACCGTGATGGTGACGCCGCTGTCGCCCTGGC
>JBEVIK010000253.1:0-4049 GCA_040510715.1 Candidatus Limnocylindrales bacterium | reverse complement strand
TCGATCTCGTCGTAGGTGGGCAGCACGACCCAGGTGTCGGTGAAGGTGGGTTCCTGCATCGGCGTGGAGTCTAGCCGGGGCTGCCGCTCGACCACGGGCCCGGCCGCCCTCAGGGGCCCTGCGAGAGCCGGATGCGCACGACGGTGCCGCGCGCGACCTTGCGCGGGCTGCCGTCGGGCGTCAGGTAGGAGGGATAGGTGTTGACCGCGAGGCCCTTCGGGACCCTCGGGTTGTGCGCGAACAGGTCACTGCTGGACACCCTGAGACCCGCGGCGACGAGCCTGGCCCTGGCATCCGCCCGGCTCAGCCCCCGGATCCTCGGGATGGTGACCCTGGCCGGGGTCTCGGCGCCGGGTGCCGGGTCGGTGGGTGGCACCGGATCGGGGTCGCCGCCCGCGCCCGCGCCGGCGCGCCACTCCGCGGCTTGGAACGAGAGGTCGCCGGTGATCGCCCGGACATAGCCGAAGCGAGCCTTGCCCGATCCCTTGCTGACGCCCTTCCTGGCGCCCGCGAACCGGTCCAGCCACGAGATGTCGGGCGCCCTGGGGTCCCACTCGGCCTTGAGCGCCGCGAGGCTCGGCGTCCTGCCCTCGACCAGCAGGTCAGGGTCGATGTGGATGCGTCCCCTGCTGCGCAGGTCGGATCCGTCGGGCCGCTCGGTGACATAGAAGTCGGTCGTGCCGATGGCACCGAAGTTCGGCAGGTAGGTCCCCTGCCACGCCGTGCCGCTGTTGCGGGTGTAGGTGGTCATGAACGCCCGGTCGAGGGATACATCGCGGGTCATGAGCGTGGCGATGAGGTCGCCCCTGGGGTCGCTGGGGTCGAAGTGCTGGCTCTGGATGGCCATCACCGCGCTGGGATGTCCGCCGCTGGGATAGCTGTTCGAGTCGAGGAAGCCAGCCGCGAAGTTGTCCACGTGCTCGACCGCGAGGGCATAGCTGGGGAGCGGGTCGAAGTCCTCGGAGTTGCCGGAGGTGTAGCACATGTGGCTGAGCACCACGATGGCGTTGGGCGCGAGCCGGAGGTACCGTCGGACCCAATCGGCGCCGTAGTACCTCGTCGTGCCGCTGCCCCGGGCGGCATTGAGGCCGAGGCCGTTGCGGGTGCTGGTCTCGTCGTCCCTGGGGTCCGCGCTGCCATCGTCCGTCCTGCGGTCCGGCCGGGGCGACCCGTTGCCATGCATCAGCGCCACGAACAGGTCGGCCCCCCGGGCGGCCACCTTGACGGTGTCGTCGTCGGCATACGGCGTGTACACCTTGCACACGGCCATCCCGGCGTCGCGCGCGGCGGTCGCGATCTCGTTGGCCCATCGCTTGTACCGATCGGTCGAGCTACCGACGGGCCCCACGACGATGACCGCCTTGAACGCCGGCCTCCCCGTGCACGCGGAGCTGGTGCCATCGGCGGCGTCGAACGCCTGGCTGGTCGGCAGCGGCGTGGAGGGGAGCGCGGCCGCACGGGTGCCGGTGGTCAGGGAGGCGCCCACCACGAACACCACGGCGAGCGTTGCGGCGATGGCCGAGCGCCACTGGACGCGAGTCGGCGCAGCGTGGGCGAGCTGCAAGTCTGTCTCTCCGGCGATCGCTGGGGCACGTCCGGAGGGGCGCGCCTGTCGCGTCACACAGGGTCACGTGTGTGAAGCGACCGTATCCATACCCATATCGTCACGGGTGGACGGCCACCATGGTGCCCCACGACCACGCTCGTGGCAAGCGTCTCAGCCGTCGTCGGGGCGCTGGGTCCTGCGCGGCCGGCGGGTCGGGGTCGGCTCGGGCTCCGGCTCCGGCTCCTCGGTCGCCTCCTCGGTCGGCTCGGGGGTGGGCGTCGCGGTGATCCCCGGGAGTGGGTCGGGCCGGTAGTCGGTGATCACGAACACGAACTCGAGGCCGTCGAGGTCGGCTGCCGGCTGGACGAGGGCGCTGATGGTGATGCCCGCCGTGTCCCGGTCCACGTTGACGATGCTGCCGATGACCAGGTCGCGGGGGTACTGCGAGCGCGCCTCGCGCCCGAGGCGGATGCCCGCGGTGGTGATGAGGTCGCCCACGCGCAGGTCCTGGTTGAAGGGCACGTTGAGCATCTGGAGGGGTGCGGACAGGTCGCCGTGCACCTCGCCCGTGGCCCGGCTGCGCACATCCCGGCCGACCACCACGGAGCGGGTGTCGCTGATGAGCCGGACGTTCGCCCAGTTGCCGCCCACCTCGGTGATGGAGCCCACGAGCGAGCCCCCCGGGGACAGCACGGCCGCGCCCTGGAACAGGCCGTCGTCGGTGCCCTTGCCGATGGTGATGACCCGCTCGAGGCTCGAGGGATCGCTGTAGATGACCTCGGCGGTCACCGTGTCGTGGCTGAGCGACCGGCGGACGCGCAGTGACTCGGCGTACTTCTGGTTCTGGGTCTGGAGTACCGGGATCTGGAGGTTCGCCTCCTCCAGCTGCTGGATGCGCTCGGCCTGTGACTGGACCTCGCGCCGGAGCTGGTCGAGGTCGGCGATGGAGGTGAACACCGAGCCGACGGCGCGGGCACCGCCCGTCAGGGCTTCGCGGATGGGTGCGAGTGCGAAGTTGACACCGCCTCGGAGGTCCTGGACGGGCTTGGTGTCGCTGAAGGCGAGCAGCAGCATGCAGGTCGCGACGAGCAACGAGAAGGTGACGAGCTGGCGGCGAACGGTGCGGTCGGTGAGCATGGGAGCGGCGCTCCGATCAGTGCGGTGACCGCGAGTATGTCTCCGCGACGAGCGCCCGCTCCATGATGGGGTCCTCCAGCTCCTCGAGCACGAGGCCGGTGCCCCGAGCCACGCACGTGAGCGGATCGTCCGCTATGTGCACCGGCATCTGCGTCGCCTCCGCGATGCGTCGGTCGAGGCCCTGGAGCAGCGCGCCGCCGCCGGCGAGCACGATGCCCTGGTCCATGATGTCCGCCACCAGCTCGGGTGGCGTCTCCTCGATGGTGTCCATGATGGTGTCCACGATCTGGATGACCGAGCCCTCGACCGCCTCGCGGACCTGGTCGGCGGAGATCTCGACCGAGCGCGGCAGCCCCGTCAACAGGTCGCGGCCGCGGAACGTCACGTGCTGCTCATCGTGCGGCCCCGGGAACGCGGACCCGATGGCGATCTTGATGTCCTCGGCGGTCCGCTCCCCGACCAGCAGATTGAACTCGCGTCGGCCGTACGCGATGATGTCCGGGTCGAGCTCGTCGCCGCCCACGCGCAGGCTGCGCGCGACCACGATGCCGCCCAGGCTGATGACCGCGACCTCGGTCGTGCCGCCGCCGATATCCACGATGAGGCTGCCCGTGGGCTCGCCGATGGGGAGCCCCGCGCCGATGGCCGCGGCCATGGGTTCCTCGATGAGGCGCGCCCAGCGGGCGCCGGCATTGAGGGCCGCGTCCCGGACGGCGCGCTTCTCGACCTCCGTGACCCCCGAGGGGATGCCCAGCAGCATCCGGGGTCGTGGGATGAGCCCGACACGGTCGTGCACCTTCTGCACGAAGTACTTGATCATCTGCTCCGTGACGTCGAAGTCGCTGATGACCCCGTCCCGGAGCGGGCGGACCGCGATGATGCTGGCGGGTGTCCGGCCGACCATGCGCTTGGCCTCGGCACCCACCTCGAGCACCTTGTGGGTGCGGGCATCGATGGCGACCACGGAGGGCTCGCTGATGACGATGCCCCGGCCACGCACATGGACGAGGGTGTTGGCGGTACCGAGGTCGATCCCGATGTCTCGGGAGAACCTTCCGAGGAAGGCGTCAAGCATCGCTGGGTGGGGTCCCTCCGGGGGAGAGGTGGTCGTGCGGCTGGTGTGGAACGTCGCCAGGAGTCCGACCGGTCCGTGGCCCGCGCACGCTGGGCAGCCGCGCGACGGTGGTCACGGCGCTCGGAGTATACCGGCGTGTCGCGCGCCGGCCCTGCTGGCGCACGGGGGCGCGCTCAAGGCGTGGCTCGTGCTCACTCCCGGATACCGTACGACCGACCGAGGCTGGGTCCACCACGCGCTGCCCGGCAGCCGCAGCACGGACCTGAGCAGCACGACCGGCGGGAGGCTCCC
>JBEVIK010000252.1:0-3365 GCA_040510715.1 Candidatus Limnocylindrales bacterium | reverse complement strand
CGCCACCGGCACATCCGCGACCCGGGCATCGAGGTACACCGGCCACTCGGCCGGCAGCCCGATGGGGGTGATGCCGCCGAAGGCCATCCCCGACGCGTCGACCGCGGCCTCCATGGGCATGAACGAGCACTTGCGCACATCGAGCAGGCGACGCATGACCCGGTTGACGTCCGCCCGCGTATCGGCGCGCACGGCCGCTGCAGCGACGCGCTCCTGGCCCTCGCGAGTGCCCGAGATGACCACGCAGTTGACCGACGCGTCGATGGGCACGTGGTACGCCGCCACGTACGCCGCCGTATCCGCGAGCCCGGGGTCGCTCGGCGCGACGAGCACCAGCTCGGAGACCTCCGGCCGGTCCCGTGCCCATGCCACGAGGGTGGCGAGGGTCACCGGCGCGAGCAGCGCCGGGTGGTCGATCGCGGGCCGCCAATCGAGGTCGCCCAGGGGAGTCGTGCGCATGCCTCGATGATGGGGCAGCGGGCGGACCCGCGGCACCGCCCAGGGCCCACCGCATGGCCCGAGCGCGCACCTATACTCCGGCGCGTGTCTCTGAATGACGTGACCGTCGCGACCGTGGGCACCGGGGTCATGGCCGGATCGATGATCACCGGGCTGCTCAAGGCGCGCCAGGTCGATCCCGCCCGCCTCATCGCCAGCCACCCCCGCGCCGAGCGTCGGGCGGAGCTGGAATCGAGCCACGGCATCCGGACGACGGCGTCGAACATCAAGGCCGTCGAGGGCGCCGACATCGTGGTCCTGGGCATCAAGCCCCAGATGCTCAAGCGGGTCGGAGCCGAGCTCGCACCCGTGCTCCGGGACGGCCAGCTGGTCATCAGCGTCATCGCCGGCGCCACCACGGGGGCGCTCGCCAACGTGCTGCGTCACGAGTCGCTGGTGCGTGCCATGCCCAACACCCCCGCGCAGCTGGGCCAGGGGATGACCGTGTGGTACGCCACGCCGGCGGTCAGCGAGCCCCAGCGCACCCAGGCGGCGGCGCTCCTGAGCAGCCTGGGCCACCAGCTCGAGGTCGAGGACGAGAAGTTCGTGGCCATGGCGACCGCCGTCAGCGGCACCGGGCCGGCGTACGTGTTCCTGGTCATGGAGGCGCTCATCGACGCGGCCGTCCACCTGGGCTTCCCGCGTCATGTCGCCCACGACCTGGTCATCGAGACGCTCGAGGGCAGCACGTCCTTCGCCAAGGCGAGCGGGATGCACCCGGCCCAGCTGCGCAACATGGTCACCTCGCCGGGCGGCACGTCCGCGGCAGCCATCGCGGAGCTCGAGCGCGGCCGCCTGCGGACCGTCCTGTCCGAGGCCGTCTGGGCGGCGTATCGGCGTACCGACGAGCTGGGTCGCGAACTGGAGGCCGCCACGGCGGACACCCACGACGCCTGACCGACCCGGGGGGTCGGGGCCGGCTGCCGATGCGGACTGGATGCGGCTCACGATCCTGTTCGCGGCGACCGGGTTCGTAGAGTCCATGGCCTTCGCGCACTACCTGACGTTCCTGCCCCTGCTGGTCCGCGACCTGGGGGTCCCGGCGCCCGATGTCGCGGGCATGGTGGGGCTGCTGTCGAGCGCGGCCCTCCTCGCCGGGCTGCCACTCGTGCCCTTCTGGGGCGCCTGGGCGGACCGGTTCAGCCGCAAGGCGGTCGTGGTCCGGAGCGCCGTCGTCGAGGCGCTGCTGTTCCTGTTGCTCGCCTTCGTCTCCGATGTGAGCCAGCTGTTCCTGCTCGTGCCCCTCGTGGGACTCGTGCTGGGCAATACGGGCGTGATGCTCGCGGAGCTCTCGGAACGTGCGCCTCGCGCCCGCCTGGGGCTCGCCATCAGCGTGGTCGGCGCATCCGGTCCGCTGGGTGTCTCGATCGGACCGGCCATCGGTGGACCCGTGGTGGACGCCCAGGGTGTCCAGGCGCTGTTCCTGCTCGACGCGGCGTTGTCCGCGGTCGCCGTCGGGGCGCTGGTCGTGGGCTACCACGAGCGAGCCGACCGCGTCCGCAGCCCGGACACGGTCATGACGCTGGTGCGGCGATCGCTGGTCACCGTGGTCCGCCAGCCGGTCGCCCGCATCGTGTTCCTGACGTACTTCCTGGTGCTCATGGGTCAGCGCGTGGTCGTGCCCTTCCTCGCCCTGTACGTGGAGGACCTGGCGGGTCCGCTCGTGCTGGCATCCACGGTCGGCCTGGTCGCCGGCGCCAACGGGCTCGCCGCCGCGGTCGGGTCCGCGGGAGCGGGGGCGCTCGCCGACCGGGTGGGGTTCCGGCCCGTGCTCCTCGGGGCCATCGTCCTGTCGGCCATCGCTGCGTTCGTGGGTGCGCTCATGGGCTCGCTGCTGCCGTTCGTGCTCGACTACGCGGTCCTGGGCGTGGGCATCGCCACGGCCGGCGCGATGCTGTTCGCGTTCCTGGCCACGGAGCTGCCGTCCGACGTCCGCTCGTCGGTGCTCAACCTGTCGCTGTTGCCGATGTACCTCTCGGGCATCGTCGGGTCGTTGCTGGCGGTGGAGGTCCTGGCGCGCAATGGTGGCGACATGCACGGCCTGTGGGTGCTGGGCGCGGCGTTCCTGGTGCTGGCCATCATCCCGGCATGGCGGCTGCGCGGTGGGCGGGCCGTTCCGGGTACCCTAGGGGCGTGAGACGTGCCCTCCGCCTGGCCGGCCTCGCCGTGGCGCTCTCACTGTGGGTGATCGCTGCGCGCGCGAGTGCCTCGTCCCCGGCTCCCACGATCCCCGGCCCGAGCCCGTCGGTGCTCGCGTCACCCGGCATCCCGGTGCTGCTGGGCTGGGAGACCGTCGGCTCCGTCCCGCACGACCCGGAGGCCTGGACGCAGGGCCTGCTCATCGACGACCAGGGTCGCCTGTTCGAGTCGACGGGCATCGTGGGCCAGACGTCCGTCCGCGAGGTCGACCGCGCGACCGGCGAGGTGGTGCGCAGCGCGGCACCAGCCGACGAGGTCTACGGCGAGGGCCTCGCGATGGCGGGCGACCGGTTGATCCAGATCACCTGGCGTGACGGCGTGGCGCTGGCGTGGGATCCCGAGACCCTCGAGGAGCTCGAGACGTACCCCTATACCGGCGAGGGCTGGGGCCTCTGCTCCGATGGCACCCGTCTCGTGATGAGCGACGGCTCCGCCACGCTGACGTTCCGCGATGCCGAGACGTTCCAGCCGACCGGCAGCGTGCAGGTCACCGCCGCCGGTCAGCCGGTCGAGCTGCTCAACGAGCTGGAGTGCGTCGATGGCGAGGTGTGGGCCAACGTCTGGGAGACGCCCTTCATCGTGCGCATCGACCCCGCGACGGGGCTCGTCACGGGGATCCTCGACATGACCGGGCTCGCCGTCCCCGACCCGTCGGCGACCGACCCGGG
>JBEVIK010000251.1:0-11379 GCA_040510715.1 Candidatus Limnocylindrales bacterium | reverse complement strand
AGGCCAGGCCGTGGGCGGGCAGGCATGCTGATCGGAGAGCGTGCCGTGTCGTTCCACCAGTTCTCCCGCGCGCGAGTGGCTCCGCACCGTACCCGACCCGTGGCATCGTGTCCGGGTGCTCAGCCCTCGCCAGCGGACGGTCAAGCGCGCCATGGACATCGTCGGCGCGTCGGCCGGGATGGTCGTGATGGGGCCGAGCATCGTCATCATCGGCGTCGCGCTCCGCCGGACGATGGGCCGACCGGTGTTGTATCGGCAGGTGCGCATCGGCCGCGGTGGCCGGCCGTTCGTGATGCCCAAGTTCCGGACCATGATCGAGGGCGAAGGGTCGCGCGGGTCGGTCACGATGGCGGACGATTCCCGCGTGACGCGCCTCGGGCGCGCGCTCCGCCGCACGCGGCTCGACGAGCTGCCGCAGCTGTGGTGCGTCATCCGCGGCGAGATGTCCCTCGTGGGGCCCCGGCCCGACGTCCCGGGCTATGCCGACATGCTGCAAGGGCGTGACCGGGCGGTGCTCGAGCTCCGTCCCGGCATCACGGGTCCCGCGACCATCGCCTTCCGCGACGAGGAGTCGCTGCTGGCGAGCGTCGCCGACCCGCTCCGATACAACGACGAGGTCGTCTACCCCGCCAAGACGCGGCTCAACGTGGCGTACCTGGAGCACTGGTCGCTCCGCGGCGACTGCCTGTATCTCCTCGCGACGCTCCACCCGGCCTTCGAGCGCTGGCTGCCGCGGTCCGGCCGAGCGTCGTGACGTGGCCGCCTGACAGGCTCCTGGGCCGGAGGGGCTCGGCTAGCGGCGCGGACCGAGCCCCGTCACCTCGTGGCAGATGCGCAGCGTCTCGGCCGCGACCGGGGCGAGACGCGCGGCACCCGCCTGGAGCACCTCCTCGACATAGCCCGGCCGCGCCTCGAGCTCGCGGCGGCGTTCACGTGCCTCATCGAAGAAGTCGAGCATCCGGTCGGCCAGCAGGCGCTTGGTGTCCACGCAGCCGGTCCGTGCGGTCCGCTCGCCGTCCCAGATGTTCTCGTAGTCGTCGGGACTGAAGAATCGGTGCATCTGGCACACGTTGCAGACCTCGGGACGCCCCGGGTCGGTGCGCTTGATGCGCTGGGTGTCGGTGACCATGCTCATGACCTGCTTCCGGATGGCCGCCTCGTCCCCGAAGATGTCGATGGTGTTGCCCAGCGACTTGGACATCTTGGCGCCGCCGTCGGTGCCCCGGACGATGGGCGAGTCGGTGAACACCGCCTGGGGCTCCACGAAGATCCCGCCGTAGCGGGTGTTGAACGCCCGCACGATCTCGCGCGCCAGCTCGAGATGCGCCGCCTGGTCCTTGCCCACCGGGACGTAGCGCGCGTTGTAGATGGCGATGTCCGCGGCCTGCAGGATGGGGTACGTCAGAAGCGCGTGGTTGACGTCGTCGGGCTGGTTGCGCTTCTTCTCCTTGAATGAGGGCGTGCGCTCGACCCATGTGACCGGGGTGACCGACGCGAGCAGCCACATGAGCTCCATGTGCTCGGGTCGGTCCGACTGGCGGAAGAGGACGGCTCGCTCGGGGTCGAGCCCGAGGGCCAGCAGTCCCGATGCCATCTCGTAGGTGTTGCGCCGGATGGCCTCGCCGTCGTGGGTCGAGGTGAGCGCGTGGTAGTCCACGATGCAGTAGACGGCGTCGTGGTCCTCCTGCATCGCGATGTAGTTGCGGAACGCGCCCAGGTAGTTGCCCACGTGGGGCAGCCCAGACGGCTGGACACCGCTGAACACCCGCTCCAGCGGGGAGGGGTCGCGGCGCAGGGCAGGCTGGACGGGATCTCGCAGGACGCTGGTCACGGCGGCCGAGTCTACCGCTCTCGTATGATCGCCGGGTGATCGAACCCCTTGCACCCCCGTCACCCGCGCCTGCGCATGCCCCCGCCACCACGCCCCTGCGTGTCGCGCTCCTCGGGATGGGCACCGTGGCGCGCCCCGTCGCGGCGCACCTGGTCGATCCCGCGTGGCGCGCCGGCCTGCTCGAGCGGGGCATCACGCCACCGGAGCTGGTGGCGGTCGGCGTCCGCGACCCGGATCGTGAGCGCGGCGTGGCACTGCCCGAGACCGTGCGTCGCACGGACGACCTCATCGGCCTCGTCCGCGACCCCGACGTGGACGTGGTGGTCGAGCTCGTCGGGGGCACCGGGCTCGCGGCCGAGGCGATGCAGGCCGCGGTGGACACCGGCACGGCCGTCGTCACGGGCAACAAGGCCCTCCTCGCCACCCGGGGCGCCGCGCTCGAGACCGCGGCGCGCGCGAGCGGCGCACGCATCCGGTTCGAGGCCGCCGTGGGCGGTGGCATCCCGGTGCTCGGGCCGCTCGTGACCGACCTTGCGGCCGACCGCATCGCGGCCGTGCGGGGCATCGTCAACGGCACCACCAACCACATCCTGACCGCGATGGCGCGTGATGCTCGGGGATACGCTGACGTCCTCGCGGAGGCGCAGGCCCGAGGCTATGCCGAAGCCGACCCCACGGGCGACGTGGAGGGCGCCGACGCCATGCACAAGCTGGCCATCCTGGTGCGCCTCGCGTTCGGGGCGTGGCCCGACCCGGCTCGCATCCGACGCGCGACCGTGGACACGGCAGGGGACGCGCGTCCCGGCATCACCGGTGTCCGTTCCATCGACCTGTCGGGTGCCGCTCGCCTCGGGCTCGCCATCAAGCTCGTAGCACGCGCCGAGCGCGACGCCGAGGGCACGGTGCGTGCCGCGGTGACGCCCATGGCCGTCCGCGCCTCCTCACCGCTGGGCACCACGGACGGGGTCACCAACCTCATCGAGATCGTCGCCGATCCCGTGGGCCGGGTCTCGTTCCGGGGACCGGGCGCGGGTGGCCCCGCGACCGCGAGCGCGGTCCTCGGCGACCTGCTGGCACTCGCACGGGGGCGCGGCTCCACGTGGGAGGGCCTGATCCCGGCACCGCCGGCGCAGCTGCCCGTCGCGGACGACCTCGCGGCCGACCACTCGTGGATGTTCGTGGCGCCGGACGCGGCGATCACCCACGGGCTGGGCGAGCTGGACCAGCACGTCCTGGCACGCGACGATGACGCGGTCGTGGTCCGACCCATGTCCCTCGCGGGCATCCGCGGGCGGCTCGAGGCGCTGGGCATCGAGACGCTGCTCTACCCCGTGCTCGCGGAGGCATGAGCGGCATGCGCATGAGCCAGGTGCTCCAGCGGCTGCGCGAGGAGGAGGCCCGCCACGGGCCACGCCCGCGACTGATGCATCGCTACGCCTCCTTCCTGCCGGTGACCTCCGCCACGCCCCGGCTGTCGCTGGGGGAGGGGTTCACACCGCTCGTGCACGCCCGCAACCTCGGTCGCGCCATCGGCTGCCCCAACCTGTACCTCAAGGTCGAGGGCGCCAACCCCACCGGCTCGTTCAAGGACCGGGGCATGGTCGTGGCGGTCGCCAAGGCCCTCGAACAGGGGGCGCGCTCCATCATCTGCGCGTCGACGGGCAACACGTCCGCGTCGGCGGCGGCGTACGGCGCGGCGGCGGGGCTGGAGGTCGTGGTCGTGCTGCCACAGGGCAAGATCGCGGCCGGCAAGCTGCTCCAGGCGCAGGTCGCCGGGGCGCGCGTGCTCCAGATCGAGGGCAACTTCGACGATGCGCTGCGCATCGTGCGCGAGCTGACCGAGGAGCCGGACCCCGCCCGCCCGGTGGCGCTCGTCAACTCCGTCAACCCGTACCGCCTCGAGGGCCAGAAGACGGCCGCGTTCGAGGTCTGCGAGGACCTCGGGGGCGCACCCGACTACCTCGCCATCCCGGTGGGCAACGCGGGCAACATCAGCGCCTACTGGATGGGCTTCACGGAGTACCGCGACAACGGGTTCGTGGACACCGTGCCGGTGATGCTCGGCTTCCAGGCCGAGGGTGCGGCACCGCTCGTCCTGGGCCACACCGTGGACCAGCCCGAGACCGTCGCCACCGCGATCCGCATCGGCGCCCCCGCCAGCGCCGACAAGGCGCTGCGTGCCCGCGACGAGTCGAGCGGCCGTATCGACACGGTGACCGACGGGCAGATCCTGGCGGCGCAGCAGGACCTCGCGCGGATGGAGGGGGTGTTCTGCGAGCCCGCATCGGCGGCGTCGGTCGCGGGCGTGCGCCAGCTCGTGCGAGACGATGCCATCGACCCGGGGGCCACCATCGTGTGCGTGCTCACCGGGCACGGCCTCAAGGACCCGGACACCGCCCAGCGGATGATCGCGCCCGCCATGTCCGCAGAGCCGACCATCGCGGACGTGCGGCGGGTGCTCGGCTGGTGAGCGCGGCCACCGAGCCTGGGACGACCGCGCCGCCAGGCGGCCTGGCCCGCCCGAGCGTCACGGTGGATACCCCCGCCACGACCGCCAACCTGGGGGCCGGCTTCGATGCGCTGGCGCTCGCCCTCGAGCTATCCAACCGGACCGCCGTCGAGGTCACCGATGGACCAGCGGGGAGCGTGACGCTGGAGGTCGAAGGCGAGGGCGAGGGTGTGCTCGAGCTGATGGCCTCGGACCGGTTCACCACCGGTCTCCGCCTGGGCCTCGGCGAGCTGGGGCTGGACCCGGCATCGTTCGCGTTCCGCATCGCGATGCGGAACCGCATCCCGCTCTCCCGGGGGCTGGGCTCATCCGCGTCGGCGACGGTGGCGGGCCTGGTCGCGGCGGGTGCGCTCGCGGGTCGCGCCATCGAGCCCGGCCGCGCCCTCGTGCTCGCCTGTGGGGCCGAGGGTCACGCGGACAACGCGGCCGCGGCCGTGTACGGCGGGTTCGTGGTCGTGAGCCACGTCGATGGCGAGGCGCACGCCGTGCGGCTCGACCCGCCCGAGGGCCTGGTCGCGGCGCTGTACATCCCGGACCGCCCGCTGTCCACGGCGGCGATGCGGGCCGCCCTGCCCGAGACCGTGCCGTTCCGTGACGCGGTGCACAACGTGGGGGCCGCCTCGACCATCGTGGCCGCCATGGCGACGGGCCGGCTGCAGCTCCTGGCGGGTGCGACCGAGGACCGGCTGCACGAGCCATACCGTGCGAGCGCCGTCTACCCGGAGCTGCCGGGCATCCTCGCGGCCGCCCGAGCCGCGGGCGCGCTGGGCGCGGCACTGTCGGGTGCCGGGTCATCGGTCATCGCGTTCGCGGACGACCCGGAGCGGGCCGCCGAGGTGGGTGCCGCGATGACCCGCTGGGCGAGCAGCCACGGGCTTCCAGGGCGTGCGGTCCTGGCACGCCCCCGGTCCGTCGGCGCGTTCGTGGCGGGATAGGCTGAGAGGATCGCCACCCCACCATGCACGGAGGATCGGGACATGAGCGGCGGGATCCGGATCCGAGTCACTGACCATGGCCGGCGGGTCGTCGGCGGGCTCATGCTCACATCCCTCCTGCTCGGTGTGGCGGTGCCGACCGCCGCCCAGGGATCGCCGAGCCCGGCACCGACGGACGACGCTCGCAGCCCGAACGACGGTCGACCGGTCTGGACCCCGGGGCCCGGACACGGCGGCACGCGCACGATCCGGGACATCTGGGACTTCCAGCCGCTCGCCCCGATCCCGCCCGGCACCTATTCCATCGACCCAGACCTCGACCCTTCCACCCCGCTTCGCGTGGTGTACGAGGTGCCCGTCGAGGGGTGGTCGATGTGGATCGGCGCGGTCCGGTTCCAGGACGACGGCGGACACGTCGGTGTCAGCATCACCACCGTGAAGAACCTGGTCACGGACGGATGCAGCGACCATTCGTGGGCCGAACCACCGGTCGGGCCCAGCGTCGAGGACCTCGCTGAAGCCTTGGCGACCCTCGCCCCGTTCGAGGTCACGACGCCACCGGAGGACGTCACGATCCACGGCTACAGCGGCAAGCACCTGGTGCTGACCGTGCCCGAGCTGCCGGGGGATGGAGCCGGAGACCAGGCGTTCACGGGATGCGTCGGCCGCCAGCTCAAGAGCTGGGTCGCCCCGTTCGACACGGAACCGGGAGACGCGTACTACGGCTACACCGGGCCGGGTTACACCGAGGAGTTCTGGATCCTCGACGTGCAAGGCACGCGGCTCATGATCGCGGCAGAGACGTCCTCGGGCGCATCGGAGACGAACGTAGCCGATCGGAAGGCGATCCTCGACACCATCCGCATCGAGCCCTGAGCCCGCTCAGCCCGGCTCGGTAGGAGAGCGATCGCCACCCATCGCGTTGTCGATCGACGCGCCGCCCAGGGACCGCTCACGGGAGAGCGGAGCCGCAAGCTCGCCATCCCGGTCTCACCCCGCCACATCGATGAGGACCGTGCCCACCTTGCGGCCCGAATCGACGAACTGGGCAGCCTCGACGATCTCATCGAGGGGGTAGTGGCGGTCGATGACCGCCCGGAAGCGACCCTCCTGCCACATCCCGCGGAGCTGCTCGATGTGCGACGTGCGGTACACCGGGATGGCCAGCATCGCCCGGCGTGTGCCGAAGCGACCGGTGATGGCGGTCAGCAGCACCAGCGGCGGTACGTGCCAGAACCGGCCGAGGTCGGTGGTCATGTACGGGCCACCCTTGACCACCGATCGACGGCAGTGCGCGAAGGAGAGCTTGCCCACGGCGTCGAACACGATGTCGTACTGCTGGCCGTTGCGGGTGAAGTCCTCGCGCGTCCGGTCGATGACCTCGTCTGCGCCCAGCGAGCGCACCAGCTCGAGGGTCGAGGTGTCCGCGACCGCGGTGACGTGGGCACCCCATGCGTGGGCCAGTTGGACCGCGGACGTGCCGATCGACCCCGTGGCGCCGTAGATGAGGATCCGCTGGCCAGCCTGGAGACGCGCCGCCGAAAGGCTCGTGTGGGCCAGGATGAAGCCGTCGCACATCGCGGCGCCCTCGTCGAAGGACATGGCGTCCGGCATCTTCGCGACAGGGGCCGCGTCCTTGGTGATCATCAGCTCGGCGTTCGTGCCGAAGCGCGCCTGGTCGACCCCGAAGACCCGGTCACCCACCGCGAACCGGGTGACGCCCTCACCGACCGCCTCGACCACGCCCGCGAACTCGTTCCCCAGGACGCGCGCACGCGGCCGGCGGATCCCGGCGAAGAACCGCACGATGAACGGATCGGCCTTCCGGAACCCGCTGTCGGTCCTGTTCACGCTCGAGCGGTGGACCCGCACGAGCAGCTCGCCCGGCCCGGGTGTCGGATCGGGGACCTCCTCGATGCGCATGACCTCGGGCGGACCGTATCGGTCGTGGACGGCTGCTCTCATGTGGTGGACCTCCGTTCCCCTGCTCCTGACCAGCGATGGATCGGGCTGCCCGTCAGCCAGGCGTCACCCGCTCGGTACAGCTCGGCCGGGCGGCCACCCGCCGGACCGGGTCGGGTCCGGCGGCCAGTGGGCGCCACCCAACCGGCATCCGCGACGCTGCGTCGGAAGTTGGCCGGGTCGAGGCGCACGTCCCAGACCGCCTCGTAGACGGTGCGCAGCTCCGCGAGCGTGAATGCCTCGCCCAGGAAGGCCAGGGCGAGCCCGGAGACGTCGAGCTCGAGGCTCACCCGATCGATGGCATCGCCGACGATCCGCGCATGGTCGAACGCGAGCAGCCGACGGCCATCGAGCACCTCCGCCACCGGGATCAGCGCCGCCTCGGTGGCGTCGGTGCCGGCGACCGGCGGTGGCAGGTCCGGGACGACCGCGAGGTAGGCCACCGTGACCACGTTCAAGCGCGGGTCGCGGCCCGGGTCACCGTAGGCGCCGTACTGGCGCAGCCGGGGGGCCGCGTGGATGCCGGTCTCCTCGGCGAGCTCTCGGGCGGCGGCCTCGTCGAGCGTCTCGGTCGGGCGCTTGAAGCCACCCGGGATGGCCCATCGGCCGCGGAACGGCTCACCACCGCGCACCACGAGGAGGACGTTGAGGACGCCGCCCCGGAGGGTGAGGGTCACGATGTCCACCGTGACCGCGAACGCCGGAAAGGCGCGCGGGTCATAGCCGGCCGGGGCACTGGAGGCAGCCGGTGGAGCGGGGGTCCGTCTGCTGGTTCTTGTTGCCATGACACAAACCATACCGAGTGGTTAGGGTCGTGTCAACCCTATCCGCCCGCGGATGTCCGCAGGGCTCGCTTGGGTATGATCGGGCCATGTCCCAGCTGGTCGTCCAGAAGTACGGCGGCTCGTCCCTCGCGGATGCCGACCGCATCCGGCATGTCGCACGGCGCATCGCGCGCGAGCGGGCCTCCGGCTCGGAGCTCGTGGTCGTCGTGTCGGCGATGGGCGACACCACCGACCACCTCCTCGAGCTGGCGGCGCGCATCACCGACGAGCCCGACCCGCGCGAGATGGACCTGCTGCTCGCGACCGGCGAGCACATGAGCGGCACCCTCGTCGCGATGGCGCTCCAGGCCATCGGCGTCCCGGCCATCTCGCTGACGGGTGCCCAGGCGGGCATCCGCACCGACTCCTCGCACGGTCGAGCGCGCATCGCGAACGTGGACCCGGCCCGTGTGCACGACGAGATCGGCGCGGGCAAGGTGGTCATCGTGGCCGGCTTCCAGGGCGCCACCGACGAGTCCTACCGGACCGGCGAGGTCACCACCCTCGGCCGCGGCGGCTCCGACACGACCGCGGTCGCGCTCGCCGCCCGGCTCGAGGCCGACCGGTGCGAGATCTACACCGATGTCGAGGGCATCTTCACGACCGACCCGCGCATCGTCCCCGAGGCGCGCCTCATCCCCATCATCGGGTACGAGGAGATGCTCGAGATGGCGCACCAAGGCGCGCAGGTGATGCAGACCCGCGCCGTCGAGCTGGGCTGGGTGAACGGCGTCGTCATCGCGGTCCGCTCGACCTTCTCCGACCACCCCGGCACGCTCATCCAGGAGGCAGGTCCCATGGAGATCCGCGACAAGGTGCGCGGCCTGGCGCTCGATCGCAAGGTCGCCAAGGTGACCCTCGTCGGGGTGCCGGACCGGCCGGGCATCGCGCGCGCCGTGTTCGACCCGCTCGCCGACGCGGGCATCAACATCGACCTCATCGTCCAGAACGTGGGTCACGCGGGCGCGACCGATCTGTCCTTCACGGTGCCCGCGGTGGACCTCGCCAAGGTGCGCCGGCTGCTCGACCCCATCGTGCGCGACCTGGGCTTCGCGGACATGACCACCGACGCCGCAGTGGCCAAGGTCTCGGTCATCGGCGCGGGCATCGGCAACACGCCCGGCTACGCGGCACGGATGTTCGGTGCCCTCGCGGATGCGGGCGTCAACATCGAGATGATCTCCACCTCGGAGATCCGCATCACCTGCATCATCGCCGAGGACCACGTGGACGAGGCCGCCCGGGCCCTCCACGCGGCCTTCCAGTTGGAGCAGCCCGAGTCGGAGGATGCCGCCGCCCTCGCTGGGTAGGAACGGGGCCTGCCCGGGCTCGCCAGCGGCCGAGTACCGCCGGCGCCCGGCGTCAGAGGAGCACCAGGGCATCGGCTTCGGGTGCGTCGCCGTCCGCAAGGGCCGCGAGCGCACGGCGACCCGGGCACGGCAGCTGAGCTCCAAGCTCCGCGTTCGCAAGCCGAACGACCGAACGGTTCGCGTGCGTCCCGGCCACCAGGAGCACGACCCGCGGGCGCCCTGAGTCGCGGCTCTTGAGGGCCAGCCGCCGAAGGAGATCCTGGACATCGCGGATGCGGGTCTCAGCCTCGACCATCACCCTGGCACCCGTGCGCTGGTGTCGCAGCCCCGCGTCCCAGGCACGCTGGTCGCCCGCGATCGGGAGCGGGACCTCGAGGCTCCACGTCCATGCCGGCCCGAGGCGAGCGCGGAGGCGCCCAAGGAGTGCGACCTGGGCAGCGTCACGGATCGGACCGGCGGCTTGGTAGGTGCGCACCACGACATCGATCCCCACTACCGCGCCGACGATGCTCGCGGTGCGGATGGACATGTCACGTAGCCGCCCGAGCTCGAACCGCTGGATCGTCGATCGGCCGACGCCGGTCGCCTCGGCGACCCGACGTTGACTGAGCCCCGCGCGCAACCGCGCCTCGCGCAGCTCGACGCCGATCGCGCGTGTCTGCTGCTCGCCTCGGACCATGCCGCGGGTGACGCGGCGTTCTCGTGTCGCCATGGCCGAGCATCCTGATCCTCGGCTCTTACGTGGCGATCGCCGTTCGAGGCCCCGGGCCGGCGACAGTGCTCGCCCGATGCTCGGCCCTCCTGGGAAGCCTATCCGCCAACGAGTCCTGACTTGCTCGCCAACGAGTCCTGACCTCGCGGGTCGGAACATGCGGAGAGCCGGCTTCGGTGGCCGATCGGCTCAGCCTAGGTGCCAGACGGCGATCCGCGACGGGAGTGTGGCGGCTCGGATGGCCGTTCGGCCCCTGGGGGGATGCCGCCATCGCCACCGGCGGCCGTCACCGGCCCCGACGAGCCCCGAACGCCGCGCCGGGCGCGGTATCGTCCCGGCGTGAGCGGCCCCTTCGTATCCCGGCTCGAGCGGTTCGCAAGCGTGCCCTCGACGCAGCCCATCGTGCGCGAATGGATCGAGCAGGGCACGCCCGAGGTCGCCATCGCCGTCGCCGATGAGCAGACCGAGGGGCGTGGCCGGCTCGGACGCACCTGGACCGCGCCGCCGGGTTCGGCACTCCTCGTGTCGGCGGGGTTCCGGCCCCACGATCTGCACGCGCGTCATGCATGGCGACTCGCGGCCACAGCGTCACTCGCGATGCTCGACGCCGCCGAGGACGTCGCGGGCCTCCGCGACGACACGCTCGGGCTCAAGTGGCCCAACGACATCGTGGCCGACGGCCCCGACGGCCTCCTGCGCAAGGTGGCCGGGGTGCTCGGCGGGGCGGCGCTGGACGACCATCGGGTGACGGCCGCGGTCGTGGGGATCGGCATCAACGGCGACTGGGCCGCGGCCGACTTCCCGGCGGAGCTGGCGTCATCGATGACCAGCCTGCGGGAGCTGTCCGGCGGCCGGCCAATCGACCGGGACACGCTCCTCGAAGCCTGGCTGCTGCGGCTCGAGCCTCGCTACGAGGCACTTCGTGCCGGGCGCTTCGACGCGGGTGGCTGGTCGGCCCGCCAGCGCACGACCGGCCACCAGGTGGAGGTCGATGGGCCTGCGGGCCGGATCGTGGCGGATGCGGTCGGTGTGGACCCCGAGTCGGGCGCGCTGCTCGTCGCGGGCGCGGATGGCACCACGGAGCCCGTCGACTCCGGCGACGTCACCCGCTGCCGGGTGGTGGCGCTGCCCGGTCTCGCGCGCTCGTAGCGCCCGAACGCATATCCCTGGGCCGATCGGCCCGCGGGGAACGTGACGTGCGGCACACGTCCCCGGACGGGCGGACGCCTAGCCTCAGGGTGTCGCGGTGTGCAGGACCAGACCTTCCCGGTGGCCGTGACGGACGACTACCTGGCG
>JBEVIK010000250.1:0-4655 GCA_040510715.1 Candidatus Limnocylindrales bacterium | reverse complement strand
GCCGTGTCGCGGACATGAAGAAGGGCGGGGCTCCCGGGGGAGCTCCCGCCCTTCGAAGTTCGAGGGAAGCTGACGTCAGATGCTCTCGCCGACGTTGCTCAACATCGTGTTGACCTGACCGCCAAAGAACGCGACCGCTGCGATCACAACGATCGCGATGAATGTGAGGATGAGTGCATATTCGGCAAGGCCCTGCCCGCGTTCGTCCCTGCGGACGGATGCGTGCAGTCGATTGATGAGAGCCGCCATCGTCGTCGTCACCTCCTTTCCCTTGGGATCCGTGCATGAAACGGTGAGCAAGGGTCGGGCTGCCGATCCGGTGCTAGGCGACCCTCCAGCTGTCCGACTTGGGGCAGAGACTGGATCGGTGCGCGTTCCGGGCACATGACCCGGAGGTCATGCCCCCGGTACCCGGGGGTCCGGGCGGTGGGACGGTGATCCGGATGGGTCGAGTGGACCTGTGTCAGGTGGTCCGGACGCTCAGCTCCACGGTGGTCCCGTCGTTGCTGACCTGGAGGCTCACGCCCATCACGCGGGCGCGGTCACCCAGGTCGATGAGGAGGTCCTGCGGCAACGCATGCGCACCCGGGCCTGCCTGCCGTTCCTGGTCGCGGGTCTGCTCGATCATCTGGCGCAACGCCGGGGGCAGGTCGTCCGGGAGCGGGCTGACGGACGCGGCGGCAGGCGCCCGGGGCTCCGCGATCCAGCCCGCCCGGATCATCACTCCCAGGCGATGCTCGCCCCAGTCGAGGCGCACGGCGACCCGCGAGGGTCGCAGGGCGAGGTACCCGTTGATGGTGTCGTCGATGAGCCGGAACACGCCGCTCTCGGTGTCCTGGGGGAGGCGGCGCTCCGTGCCCTGCGAGTCAAGGTCGATCTCGACGCCCGCCCGGCTGCCCCGGTCGAGCGCCGTGCGTCGCAGCGTGGGCATCAGGCCCAGGTCGTCGAGCACCATGGGCCGGACGTCGAAGATGAACTCCTTGGTGGCGGCGAGGGCCTGCTCGACCATGACCCGGAGCTGGTCGAGCTCCCCCTGGGTCCGTGGGTCGCCGCGACCCGCGAGCCGCAGCACGATCTCGGCCTGGAGCGCGATGTTGGCGAGGCTCTGCGCGGGGCCATCGTGCATCTGGCGCGCGATCTCGCGACGCAGCTCCTCCTGGGCTCGCAGGAGGACGCTCGGATCGGTGGTGTCGCCCGCGCCCGCGAGGGGTCGCACCGTGAGCGCGGCGGCGAACCCGGCGCCTCCGGTCGCGCCCCCGCGGACCGCGCTCGCGCGGACGGAGCGCAGGTCGTCCTCGGCCCGCACGAGCCGGTCACGGAACCGCTGTAGGGTCCGCTGCTTGCCCTCGAGCAGCTGCTGCTGCGCCTCGAACAGCGCCGCGCGCCGGATCTGGGTCAGCAGCTGGCTCCGCGCCTCCTTGAGGTCGCGGGCGTCGGCGCCGGGGTCACGCTCGAGGGTGGTGACCCGCTCCTCGGCGCGCGTCCGCCGCTCCTCGTGGCGCTCCGCCTCGGCGGTGGCCTGACTGGTGAGCATGTCGATCTCGCCCAGCTCGGCCTCGAGGCCCGCGACGTCATCGGTGATGGCCGTGCGGATGGCGTCGATGGCCGCGAGGAGCGCACGCTCCCGCTCATCGCCGCCGGCGCCCGCCTCGGCCGGCTCGTCGAGGGACACGTCAGGGGATGCCTGTGGCCAGCCGGAGCCGCCGACGTCCGTGGTCAATCCTCGGGGATCCTGATCCAGCCCTGCTTCATGGCGTAGACCACGGCCTGGGTCCGGTCGTTGACCGACAGCTTCCGAAGGATGGAGCTCATGTGGTTCTTGACCGTCTGCTCGCTGATGGACAGGGAGTAGGCGACCTGCTTGTTGGTCATGCCCTTGGCGATGTTGTCGAGGATCTCCACCTCGCGCGGCGAGAGCGGCGCGAAGATGGGCGCCGCCTCCTGGCCGTAGACCGCGAGCTCGCGGAACTCCTTGAGCACCCGGCTGGCGACCGCGGGTCGCGCGAACACCTTGTCGTTGATGAGGTACTCGCCGCCGTTGACGCGCCGGATGATGGTCACCAGGTCGTCCGGCCCGATGTCCTTGAGGATGAATGCTGCCGCGCCCGCCTTGATGGCGTCGAACAGCATGTCCTCGTCCTCGGCGACGGCAAGCGCGATGATCCCGGCGCTGGGCACCTCGCGCTTGATGCGCTGCGTGGTCTCGATGCCGCCCGGGGCGGGGATGGACAGGTCCAGCAGGACGATGTCGGGGTCGTGCTGCTCCGCGGCCTCGAATGCCGAGCGGGAGTCGTCCGCCTCGGCCACGATGTCGAAGTCCGGCTCCTGCTCGAGGATCTGGCGCATGCCCAGCCGGAACAGCGCGTGGTCGTCCACGAGCAGGATCCTGACCCGCGCATCCGGGTTGCGCCTGTCGGGGCCCCCGCGACGCCGATCGGGACCTGCGTAGCCCATCACCATGTCGTCCGACTCCTCTCCCGTGGATGGAGCCGCAGGCGGACCGTGGTGCCTGCAGCTGCCCCTGAGACGATGTCCAGCTGTCCCCCGACCTGCTGGGCGCGTTCCCGCATGAACCGCAGACCGAAGTGCCGCCGAGCGGCGGTCTCCGGCGCGTCGAGGACGAACCCCTTGCCGTCGTCCACGACCTCCAGGATCCACCAGCCGGGCTGGTCCGACGCGTCGGGTGGCTCCAGGCTGGTCGACACCCGGACCCGCTCGGCCCGTGCGTGCTTGCGGATGTTCCGGAGCGCCTCCAGCGCGATGCGCAGCACCGCCGTCAGCGCCTCCGGCTCCAGCTCGTCCTCGGGTGCGGCGAGGTCGATGACGACCTCGAGGCCCGGGTCCTGGCGCAGCTGGCCCGCGACCTCGGACAGCTCCGAGGCGAGGTCGCCGGGCTGGACCAGGGACGGCCGCAGCTGGCGGATGTAGTCACGCAGCCGCTCGGTCTCACGCTCAAGGTCCTGGCGCAGGCCTTCCAGCTCCGCCGGCGCCCCGGCGGGGTCATCCCGCAGCGCGCGCTCGACGATGCGGACACGCAGCACCGCGTTGGAGAGCACCTGGGCCGGACCGTCGTGCAGCTCCTCGGCGAGGCGCGCCCGCTCGGACTCCTGCGCTTCGAGGATGAGACGGCGCATCTCGTCGTCCACATCGACCGGCCCGGCGCCGCCCTCCTCGACGTCGACGGCCGTGCGCTGATCGTCGCTGGTCACGCTGCCCATCTCGTCGCGAGTATAGGGCTCACCGGGCCCCACCTGACGTTGCCTCATCGGACCGCACACGCCGGGTCGATCCGGAACAGCCACGCGGGCGCGTCCACGAGACCCACGCGCACGGGTGCCTCGGCAAGGCAGGTCCGACCCATCGGATGGAGCAGCACCTCCGGATAGCGATCCCCCTCGCCGAACACCACCAGCTGGCGCGCACCCGTCAGCCGTGCGAGGTCGCCGAGCGCCGCCGGTGGGTCGTCCGGGATCACCATCACGGGCCGCTCGAGGAGCCACGCGAGGGACATCGGGTGGTCGCTGACGAGGGGTGCCGCGAGGTCGCCCGCGGGGTCCTCGGCCGTGGCGGCCGCGACGTCCAGGGCCGCCGCCACGGCCTCGATGCGCCGCTCCATCTCGAGTGCGCTGCCGCGCACGGAGGCGAGCTGGATGAGGGTCACCGGGACGGTCAGGGCGATGAGCGCGGCGGGTCCCACGATGACGTTCACGGGATCCCAGCCGCGGGCGATCGAGATGCGGGTCATGACGGCGTCCAGTCCCAGCACCGCGGCGACCACGAGACCCACGAGGAGCGGTCCCGAGGCGTGCTGGAAGGTCCCCCACAGCGTCGCGACCGGGAACAGCAGCGCGGTGGCCACGAACGTGATGGCGCCCGATAGCAGGAGCACCACGAGCGCCGAGGCCGAACGCAGCGATGGCCGCCTGCGCAAGCCGATGAGCGCGATGACGCCCACGACGCCGACCGGGAAGGCACCCAGGACCACGGTGTCCGTGAGCTGCATGGCGGCCGCTCGCGCGATGTTGCCGAGGATGCCCCCCACACCTTGGGCGAGGAAGGCCCCGAGGGTGGGCGCGTCATGCAGCGCGAAGATCTGCTCGTTGCGCAGCAGCAGCAGGTTGTCCACGACCTGCCCCGCGGCGCCCCCGCCGAAGGTCAGCTGTTGGCGGAGCAGCCAGGGCACCACGAGCATGAGCCCGCCGACCACGACCGGACCGAGCAGCCGGAGCGTCGCGCGCACCCGGTCGCCGTCCAGGCGCCGGATTGCGGGCACGGCCAGCAGGAGCAGGGTGAGCCCGATCCAGACCACCTCCTGGCGGGCGAGATAGGTCAGGCCCAGGGCCAGCCCGAGCGCCAGCCCGGCACGCGCCGTCCGCCGTCCGCCGTCGGTGGCACGCAGCAGCCGGGCGATGAGCAGCGCGTCGAGCGTGCCCAGGACCGCGAACGGGACCGTGGAGTCGGGGCCTGCCGTGGCGACGAGCCAGGGGCCCAGGAGCGCGGCGAGGATGCCCGCGCCGAGCGCTGCCGCGGCCCTCCGCCGCGGCCCCAGCCCGTCGAGCGTGCCGGCCACGCGCCCGACGGCCCCCCAGAGGGGAGCGATGGACGCTCCCAGGAGGGCCCTGCCCAACTGGCCGGCCAGATTGGGAGTACCGAGG
>JBEVIK010000249.1:0-4562 GCA_040510715.1 Candidatus Limnocylindrales bacterium | reverse complement strand
ACCAGGGCCTCCGGACGTGGAGGCCCACCGGATGCACTACTCGCCCGTAGCGGGCAACAGTCACCGCCTGGGGAGCGGGCCGACAATGCCGGCCCGCTTGCTCGTGCCCTGCGGAGCTCGCGCTGCTGCTCGGCGGGCGGACATCGAGGTGGGACACGTGCCCGGCTGCGCGGTCGAGCCCTGAGCGCGACGCCGGCCGCAAGCCTGCCGCCCAGAACGACGACGACGAGGGCCACCGGACGGTCGAGGTCCACCGGATGCACTGCGAGCTCGTAGCGGGCAACAGTCACCGCCTGGGGAGCGGGCCGACAATGCCGGCCCGCTTGCTCGTGCCCTGCGGAGCGGGCGTTCGCGATCATGTCAGGTGTCGGCTGGGGCGACCCTGTCGGCGCGCGCTGCACCCTTTCCCTGTCGGATGTCGGCGATGGCGACCGTATCGAGCCCTCGGCCCTCGCTCGGGTCGCAGAAGTCTGTCCGGGCGACCTTGGCCATGTCCCACACGGCCAAGGTCCGTGACCGCGACATCTGGCAGTGCCCCACCATCGTGGACCCGCTGACCAGCGTACGGATGCGTCACGCGCGCCCGATCATGCCCGCGCGAGCTGGCAGGACTGCGCCTAAGGTCACGAACCACGACTTGTGGCAGCGGCCGCACCACGGGCTTGCGACAGCGTCCACATCGGGCTCGTCAACGTCAGTCAGGCTACCGATGTGCCCCACCCGCCATCGGACCGGACGCCGTGGTCCCGGTCGCGACCGCCCGACCGCCTGGCCTACGGCTCTCGTCGTCGGCGAGTCGTGGGCGCGATGAGGAACCGCACGGCCCAGTGAAGAGGCGCCACCCTGGCCGCGGGCCGGACACGCGGCTACGGCCGGGCCATGGGCCCGGCCGCGCTGACTGGGAGAGGGTAGGCGCCCGGTGTCGGATCGCGGGCGCCGGATCTGGTGGCGGGACTAGCGGGGCTTCTGCTCCCGCGCGCGAGCCTCGCGCGCCCGCTGCTGGTCCTTGATCTGCCGCTCGATCTCCCGCGTTCGGCCGGCGGACATGCCTCGGGCCATCGACGGGTCGACGAGCATGTTGTGGCCCTCGACGTCGTCCGTTCCCTCGATGTCCCTGGGATCGGGCTGGTCGCTCGCTCGCGGCTTGGGTGGCATCTGGTCGTCTCCTTGGGTGGGGCATCCGTGCCGCTCACGGCTGTCGGATGACAGGATCACAGGATGGCAGGGCAGCGTCAACAGGCCACCCGACACGCGCGATGTCATCCACCCGACACCACCGCCTCCGGACGCGGCCCGTACACTGCCCGCGACCCATGACCGACCACCCGACGCCGCCAGGCACCGACCCCTCGGCCGACGCCGTGCGCGACCTCCTCGCCGCCGTCGCCCGGCGCGCCGCCATCGCGCGAGCCATGGCAGGGGACGCGGAGACCGCGCTGCTTCAGAGCGTCGTGGATGCGGCTGCCGCCCTGTTCGACTCGGAGGCGGCCTCGATCGCCTTGTTCGAGCCCGACCCGCCCCGCCTCGAGTACCGGGTGGCCGCCGGTGCCCAGGGGGCAGGGGTCGTGGGGCTGTCGGTCGCCCCGACCCAGGGCATCGCAGGGTACGTCTACTCCACCGGGCAGCCGATCGCGTTGTCCGACGTGCGCTCCGACCCTCGGTTCGACCAAAGTGCTGCCCAGCGGACGGGCTACGTCCCGCGATCGATCGCGGCGGTGCCACTCGTGGACGACGGTGCCACCGTGGGCGTCCTCCAGGTGCTCGACAAGCGGTCGACGGCGACCTTCACGCTCAGGGACATGGAGCTGCTCGCGGTGTTCGCACGGCAGGCCGCGGCGGCCATCGAGGCGAGCAAGGTCCAGCGCGACACCGCCCGCCTCCTTCGCGGCGCGATCCTGCGCATCGCCGACGAGGGCATCACGGCGGACCAGGTGGACGAGCTGGTCCGGGACGCGACGACAGCGCTCGACGCCGACGAGGACGACCGGACGTGGGAGCTCGTCGAGATGCTGGCCGGGCTGCAGGGCCTTGGTGAGCGCGAGCTCGGCCTGGTCATCGACATCCTGCGGGTCGTCACGCGCCCGCAGCCTTCGGCCGGCCGCCGGCGCCGAGGCTGACCCGAGCAGCCGTGGTCGAGGAGCTGCCGGCCTGGTCGGAGCCGTTCACTGGTGACCTCTCGGGTCTCCACCGCCCGTCGAGGCTGGACACCATCGACCGCGCGTGGGCGTTCGACGGGTCCACGGGCGCCGGGGTGACCGTGGCCATCATCGATTCGGGGCTCGAGGTGACGCATCCAGCGCTCCGCGGGCGGGTGGTCGAGAGCGTGGCCGTCGAGATGCGCGGCGGCGAGCCAGAGGTCGTCCCCGACGAGGGCATCGACATGTACGGCCATGGGACCGCGTGCGGGGGGATCATCCTGGGACTCGCGCCCGACGTGGAGCTGGTCTCGGTGCGGGTCCTGGGGGCGGACCTGCGCGGCAAGGGGGCCGCCTTCCTCGCTGGCCTCGAATGGGCGATCGAGCGGGGCGTCCAGGTGGCGAACCTCTCGCTGTCGTCGAAGAGCGACGCGCTCTATGGCGCGTTCCACGAGGTCGCGGATGAGGCCGCCTTCAAGGGCGTCGCGCTCGTGTCCGCGGCCAACAACGTGCGTGCGGCGAGCTATCCCTCGCTGTTCAGCTCGGTGTTCAGCGTGGCCGCGCACGGCGAGCCGGACCCCTGGTGCTGGTACCTCAACCCGTCGCCGCCGGTCGAGTTCGGCGCCTGGGGCGTGGACGTGCCCATCGCCTGGAAGGATGGTGGCTCGACGGTCGCCACGGGCAACAGCTTCGCTGCGCCACATATCGCGGGACTCGCCGCGCTGATCGCGGCGAAGCATCCGCGGCTGACCCCGTTCGAGCTCAAGGCCGTGCTGGCGGCGACCGCTGATATGCCGGCAGGGGAGGTACCATCGGCCGGCCCATGACCGACCGACCCAGCTTCTACCTGACCACGGCGATCGCGTACGCCAACAACAAGCCGGGGCTGCACACCCTGTACGAGGTGATCGGCGCCGACGTCATCGCGCGTTGGCACCGGATGCACGGCTTCGACACGCGGTTCCTGACCGGCACGGACGAGTACTCCGTGAACATCGCCATGACCGCGAAGGAGCGCGGCCTCACGCCGAAGGCGTTCGTGGACGAGATGGTGTCGCTCTTCCAGGGCGCGGAGGATGCCCTGGGCATCAGCCCCGACCGGTTCATCCGGACGACGGATCCGGACCACATCCCGGCGGTACACGAGATGATCCGGCGGGCGTATGCCAACGGGGATGTCTACCCGGGCACGTACGAGGGCTGGTACTGCCCCAACGAGGGCTTCCGCAACACGTCGGACCTGCTCGAGGACGCGGCTGGCGTCCACTGTCCCAACCACCCGGATGTCGAGCTGCAGTGGCTCACCGAGCGCAACTGGTTCTTCCGCCTCTCGGCCTACCAGGAGCGGCTGGAGCGCTACTACGAGGAGCATCCCGACTGGATCGGTCCCGAGTACCGCAAGAACGAGATGCTCGGCTTCATCCGCCAGGGCCTCGAGGACTTCTCCATCAGCCGCGAGAGCGCCCCGTGGGGCATCCCGTTCCCCTTGCTCGCCGATGGCAGCTCCGCGCAGCGCCCGGACGGATCGTGGGACCCAGCGGCCGGGACGGTCTACGTGTGGTACGACGCCCTCATCAACTACATCACGGGCGCTGGCTTCCCGGGCGACCCGGCGACGTTCGACCACTGGTGGCCGGCCGATCTCCAGGTGATCGGCAAGGACATCAATCGCCAGCACACCGTCTACTGGCCCGCGATGCTCATGAGCTCGGGATTGCCGCTGCCGCGGCGGGTGTGGGTGCATGGCTGGCTGATGGCGCAGGGCGAGCGGATGAGCAAGAGCCGGGGCAACTTCCTCGGCCCGACGGACATGGTGAACGCGTTGGGTCGCGATGGCGCTCGCTACGCGACGCTCCGCGAGGTCGCCTTCGACAAGGACACCGACGTGTCGTGGGACAGCTTCGTGCGGCGGTACAACGCGGACCTCGCCAACGACCTCGGCAACCTCCTCAACCGGACCGTGTCCATGACCCGCCGGTATCTCGACGGCGAGCGACCAGCTCCCGCGCCGGGCGGCGGGCTGGGCATCGAGTGGCCCGAGCATCTCGCTGCGTTCGACGCTGCCGTCCGCGCATGCCTCCTCCACGAGGCGCTCGCCGCGCTCTGGCGCTTCGTGGGAGCCGCGAACCGGTACGTGGACGCCCAGCAGCCGTGGACGCTCGCGAAGGCCGCCACGGCGGGCGATGCTGACGCCGCCGCGCGGCTGCGCGAGGTGCTGGGCGAGCTGCTCGAGGCTTGCCGCGTCATCGCGCTCGCCGTCGCGCCCTTCATGCCCGACTCCGCCGCACGGATGCTCCAGCAGCTGGGACACGCGCATCCCTACGGACCCGATGGCAACGGGGGACCGGATGTGGCCGAGCTGACGGTGTGGGGCGCGGCCGTCAGCGCGGACGGCGCCGTGGCCGAGCCGGTCCCGCTGTTCCCCCG
>JBEVIK010000248.1:0-17743 GCA_040510715.1 Candidatus Limnocylindrales bacterium | reverse complement strand
GCGACGTAGTTCTCGCGCCGCGTCTCGACCCACTTGACCGGCCGGCCGCCCAGCGCCTTGGAGGCCCACGCCACCAGGACCCACTCGGTGTACAGGAAGATCTTGGTGCCGAAGGCGCCGCCCACGTCGGGGCTGATGACACGCACCTTGTGCTCGGGGATGCCCAGCACGAACGCCGTGATGAGCAGCCGCATGATGTGCGGCGTCTGGCTGCTCATCCAGATGGTGTACTCGTCGTTGCCCGGCTCGTAGCGGCCGATGGCGCCCCGCACCTCCATCGGGTTGGGGATGAGCCGCTGGTTGATGAGTCGCTGGCGGACCACGACCTCCGCGCCGTCGATGGCGGCCGCGGTGCCCTCCTTGTCGCCGGTGAACCACTCGAACGCGACGTTGTTGGGCGCATTCTCGTGGAGCTGCGGCGCACCCGGCCGGAGCGCCTGCTCGGCATCCACGACCGTGGGCAGTGGCTCGAGGTCCGGCTCGATGGCATCGAGCGCGTCCTCCGCCTGCTCGGGTGTCTCGGCGATGACCATGGCGAGGCCCTCGCCGGTCCACTTCACGTCATCGAGGGCCAGCAGCCGGGGCGTGTTCAGGTTGTTGGTGTACAGGCCGCCGCCGCTGCTGGCGCCGCCCGCGGGCCAGGCGCACGGGAGGGCCGGGATGTCCTTGAGGTCCTCGCCCGTGTAGATTGCGATGACGCCCGGCATCGCCCTGGCGGCAGCGGTGTCGATGGACCGGATGCGGGCGTGGGCGTAGGGGCTCCGCAGGATGGCGGCGTGGGCCATCCCGGGCAGCTTGATGTCATCGAGGTAGGCGCCCCGCCCGGTGATGAACCGCGGATCCTCCTTGCGCTTGAGGGGAGAGCCGACGGGTCCGTGGGTCTCGACGGCCATCGCTCAGGCCCCCTGGCTCGCGGCCGGGGTGGCGTCGGCCGACCGGGTGGTCTCGGCCGCGGCCATCACCGCCTTGACGATGTTGTGATAGCCGGTGCAGCGGCACATGTTGCCCTCGATGGCATGCCGGACCGTCGCCTCGTCGGGATCGGGGTCGCGCGCCAGGAGGTCGGCGGCGCACATGATCATGCCGGGGGTGCAGAAACCGCACTGCAGCCCGTGGTTCTCCCAGAACGCCTGCTGGAGCGGGTGGAGTCCCGACTCCGGGGCGAGCCCCTCGATGGTCGTGACCGCCGAGCCATCGGCCTGGACGGCCAGCACCGCGCACGACTTGACCGCGCGCCCATCGAGATGGACCGTGCAGGCGCCGCACTGGTTGGTGTCACAGCCGACGTGGGTGCCGGTGAGGCCCAGGTCCTCGCGCAGCAGCTGCACCAGCAGCCGGCGCGGCTCGACCCGGACGGCCCGGGGAACACCGTTGACGACGACGGCCACCTCGACGGTGGCGATCTCCTCGGCCACGTGCGACCTCCTTCGCAGACCCGCCATCGCGAAGGGCCGGACTCCTCGTCCCGCGGCCGCCAGGCAGCCGTCACGACCCGACGCGGAGGAGCTCGCATCCGGCCCGCCGGTCGGATGCCCAGCGACCGCCTCGCTGGTCGGGGCATCCTGCACCCGCGGTGGACCGCGCGCAAGTCCCGCGACCTGGAGTCGGCGGCGGGTGCGGCTACGGATGGGGCCACTGCGGGTGGTGCCGCTGCCGGGGGTGCCGTTGCGTGTCGTGTGCTCGATCCGGGATGCACTGTGACCGACGAGCGCGCCCGATCGGCTCCGCATGGCCCGCGACTGCCCTGTCGTCGGTCGTCGTGCTCAGGTCGCCGTAACGACCGACCGACGAACCGCCCGCACCGGGCAGCTCGTCGGTCGTAGGGTGCTTGAGATCGAGCATCCGACGCGGGGCTCCCGCACCCGCGTCCGATGCGCTACATGGTCTGACCCGTCTCCAGCAGCGACTTGAGGTCGCTGAGGATCCAGCTCCAGCCGCCCGTGCCCAGCTCGGAGAAGCGGCTCGACACCTGGCCCGCCATGATCGGCGCGCCCGAGACGTCGTGGGTCACGGTCAGGCTGCAGAAGTCGGGAGCCACCTGCTCGATCTCCCAGGTGAGCCGCGTGAAGCCCTCGTCCTTCATCACGTCGCTGAACAGGAAGCGGTAGGTGTGGACCAGCCTGCGCGGCGGCTCGGCCTCCTCCACGACCCCGTCGATGACCACCGCCGGCATGCCCATCGCCCGCATGCCCTCGTTCGACAGGGCGCGGTAGGACCCGCCCGGCCGGAGCTCCATCTGGATGGGGCCCTTGTAGCCGTAGCGCTCGGTCCAGTCGGGCGAGGTGATCGCCCGCCAGATCGCATCGGGTGTCGCCTTGATGTAGATCTCGTAGACCTGCGTCGTGGTCACGCCGGTCGCTGTCGCGCTTCCCATGCCTGTGCCTCCAGCTCGTCCCTGAGGTCGAGGAGCGCCGATACCTGGCGCTCCGTGTACTTATCGATCCAGCGGTCGTGGATCACCCGGATGGGCACCGGGTTGAGGTAGTGGTGCCGCTCCCTGCCCACCTTGCGAGTGACCACGAGCCCTGCCTGCTCGAGCACGCGCAGGTGCTTCATGGCCCCGAACCGCGTCATCGACAGCTCCGACTCGAGCTCGGTCAGCGTCCGGCCGTCACGCTGGAAGAGCAGGTCGAGCAGGAACCGCCGAGTGGGGTCCGCGAGCGCCTTGAACACCCGGTCGTCATCGAACACCGGTGGACTATATGTGACCATTTGGTCACATGTCAACCCGGGCAACGGAGGGTCGCCCTCAGGAGGCCGGGACGATCGACATGACGCCGTCGATGACGAACTGGACGGCCAGCGCGGCGAGGATGATGCCCAGCATCCGCGTGCTGACGGCACGGCCCGTGACGCCGAGGAACCGCGAGATGCGGCCCGCGCCCAGGAACGCCGCGAAGCAGGCGAGCATCACCAGCCCGATGACCGCGAACAGGCCCGCCAGATGCTCGACGCGCCCCTCCGCCCGCCCGGCCAGCAGGATGGTCGCGGTGATGGCGCCGGGTCCCGCGATGAGCGGGATCGCCAGAGGGAACGCCGCGACGTCCTTCACGTGGTCCACGGTGACCGCCGTGTCCGCCGTCGCCTCCAGCCGCTGGCCGCGCCGGTCGAACACCATCTCCCACGCGGACCACAGGAGCAGCAGGCCACCCGCGATCCGGAACGCCGACAGCGAGATGCCGAGCAGGTCCAGCAGCCGTGCCCCGACGAGCGCCACGCCGACCAGGATGCAGAACGCGATGAGCGGGCCACGGACCGCGACCTCGCGGCGCTGCCGGTCGCTCATGCCGTTGGTGAGAGCCAGGAACACGGCGCTCAGCAGGATCGGGTCCGCGACCACCAGCAGGGTCACGAGCGAGGAGGTGAGGTAGTCGATCACGTGGCCGTCAGGGTAGCGACGCCGGACGCCCTGCCGCGAGGACCTCGTCGACGGCCGGGTCTCCCAGCGCTCGGGCCCGGCGCGTGTCGATGCCGGCCAGCAGGCCGCGCGCGTCGGCGGCGAACAGCGCGCAGGCGGTCACCCACGCGGATCGCCACGCGGCATCGGGGTCCTCGACGATGTCGCGCAGCCAGCCTGCGAGGTCGGATGCCGCCGGGTGCGTATCCCCGGGGTCGTGCAGCGCCGCCGAGAGCGCACCCAGGCGCTCCGCCGAGGCGAGACCCGGACCGGCCAGCGGCAGGACCTGTCGTGCTTCGGCCGGGTCGAGCGTGACCTCGAGCGCCTCGAGCGCGAGCGCCACGTGCGGTCCGGGTGTCGAGAGCGCGGTCACCACGGGGCCCAGCGTCGCCGACCCGTGGCGAGCCACGCGACCCGCGAGGACCCGACGACGTATGAGCGCCAGCTCATCGCCGAGCGCGGACCGCAGGGGCGTGTCACCCGGGCCGCCATCCGTGCCCAACGCGACGAGCGCACCCAGGACCCGGGTGGCGTGACGGACGTCCGCGGCGAGCGCATCGTCGAGGGCACGCGAGATCTCTCGCTCCGCGGGATCGGGCCCGATGAGACGCTCGATGACCACCAGCCCCAGCTCCCGGTCCGGGTGCCCGATGTGCCGGCGGAGCGCCTCGTCGCGAGCATCCGTGGACGTGTCGAGCGCCCTGACGAGGCGGGGCACCTCCGGCGGGACCGGCGATGCGGCCGACTCGAGGCGCGCGGTCATCGCGGGCACGACCGCGTCTCCCAGCCGGCAGGCCGCCGACGCTGCCGCCGTCAGGGTGCGCGCATCACCGAGGGCCGAGATCACCGGCTCGACGGCCGAGCGGTCGTCGGCACGGACGGCGTCGAGCGCCGCGGTGCGCACATCGGGGTCGGGGTCCGACAGGAGCGCCTCCACGGCCGCCCGATCCGCCGGTCCGAGCACCTCGAGGGCGAGGGCGGCGCGCGTCCGGACGTGGGCATCCGGCGATGTCGCCCCCACGCGGACATCCTCGGCCAGGGCGCGGCCCGCCCGCTCGTCCCCACCGGCTGCGAGGGCGACCAGCGCTGCGGTCCGGACCTCCGGCCGGGGGTCGTCGGCCAGCGTGGCGAGCTCGACGGCGATGCCCGGCGACCCCATCGACCGAAGCAGGTCCACGCCCAGGCGCATCGCACGCAGGTCGCCGCTGAGCAGCAGGTGGCGCGCCGCATCCTCGTCGCCGGTGGCCGCCTCGATCCCGGCAGCCATGTCGAGGAGGTGCGGCCTGCGCACCGCGTCGACGAGCGCGGGACCGTACCGGTGATACAGGCGCAGCGCGACCCAGGTCCAGGCGACGCACACGAGGGTGGTCACCACGATGGTCGCCGTGAGCGCGGCCGGCAGGGTGTCCAGCAGGATGATGAGGACGCCCGAGATCGCGATGGCGACCGGCACCCCGATGCCTTCGACCGTCGTCTGGGCGGCGAGCCGCACGTGTTCGGGCAATGCCTGGTACATCGCGTTGATGGAGGTCCGCGTGGTGCCATCGGTGAGCGCGATGTCCGCGATGCGCGCGGCGGAGACCATCGCCAGCAGCGCGACCGAGCCGCCACCCGCGAGCGCATCGGCGGCGATCATCCCGAACGCGAACGCCATCAGGACCAGGGGGTTCGCCGTGACGCCCAGCCGGAGGCCGAAGCGCCGCATCAAGGGACCCGCGAGGAGGACCAGGAACCCGATGCTCACGATGTTCATGACCGCGGTGTAGCCCGCGAGGAACCCGGCCAGGTCGGCGGGGTCCGGGAACGAGGCGGTGGCACGATCGAGGACCAGGAAGTCGGCGAGCTGGCTGCCCAGGGCCGAGAGCACCTGGTAGCCGAGGATGAGGGCCACGAAGGGACGGCCGAACAGTCGCCGCCAGGCACGCGGCTCTCGCTCGGTCCGCTCGACGTGCGCGGCGGGCGGCGGGACCGTCGCGGCTCGAAGCCTGGTCGGGAACCGGCGACCGGTCGCCCACACGAGCGCCGTGAAGGCCGACTGGGCGAGCGCCGTGGCGAGCAGCAGGTCCTCGGTCCGGCCCGTCAGCCCGACCAGCTGTCCGCCGAGGATGCCCCCGATGACCGCACCCACCGGGAAGCCCGCCGCGATGCGGGGGAAATGCGCCTTGATGCCCGCGATGTCGAGCAGCCGCCCGGCCTGGCCGCCCACGAACACGAACCCCAGCTGGATGAGGATCGGGAACACGACGAGCAGCGGCACCGAGACCCAGGCGCCACCCCCGCCCGCGACGATGACCCACGCGACACCCAGCATCACGGCCGCGCTGCCGAGGACCGAGATGGCCAGCCGCAGCAGGTCCACGCTCTGGGCGCTCCGCGCGACCGCTCCCGAGAGCGCGATGCCGGCCACCCCGATGAGGATGTACGTGAACGGCAGCCACTCCGACCCGTACGCGTCGAGGAACATCGCGTTCGCGACGATGCCCAGCAGGGCCGCGACGATGCCGAACACGGTCGTCTGCGCGGCCAGCCACCAGACCGGCGCGGTCTCGCGGCCCGCCCGATCGGTCACGGAGGTGTCGGGTCCGCCCCCTGGCCGACCCGCTCGCGGAGCCTGCCCACGAGCGCCGCGATGATGCCCGTCGTGAGCTCGGGACGGTCGGCGAGCAGCTCGTCCAGCACCGGCTTGTCGATGCGGAGCAGCGTGGAGGGCTCGAGCGCGGTCACGGATGCGGAGCGCGGCTCGGGCACCAGCGCCGCCAGCTCGCCCACGGTCGTGCCGGGACCGAGCGTCGCGACATCGTGCTCCCCGTTGTGGACCCGGAGCCTGCCCGCCACGATCGCGAACAGGTGGTCCTCGACCGCGCCCTCGACGATGACCGGCGCGCCGGCGGGCACCTCCTGCTCGGTCGCCCGGCGGGCGACCGCGGCGAGGACGCGACCGGGCACGTCGGCGAACAGCCGCACGCGCTGGAGCGCGATGACCCGCTCGATGATGGTCATGGTCATGTCGCGAGCGCGACCGCGAGGCTCGCAGCCACCTCGGCGTCGTGCTCGATGAGCGCCAGGTTCGCGACCACCGAGCGTCCCTCGGTGAGCGCCGCGATGCGCGACAGCACCGCGGGCGTCGCCGCCGGGCCGTGGATGCCGGCCGCCTCCGTCTCGCGCACGGCGCGATCGATGACCGCTTCCATCTCCTCGCGCGGGATGGCCGCGGCCTCCGGGATGGGCACGCAGAACAGGAGACCACCATCGAGGCCCAGGGCCTGCTGCCGACGCACCAATCGGGCCGCCTCGCGGGCGTCGTCCACTCGTGAGGGCGCACGGTGCCCGCTGTGGCGTGCGAAGAAGCCGGGTACCTCGTCCGTACCCCAACCGACGACGGGCACGCCCCGTGTCTCGAGCGCCTCGAGGGTGCGTGGCACATCGAGGATGGACTTGGGGCCCGCGCACACCACCGACACCGGTGTCCGCGCGAGCTCCTCGAGGTCCGCCGAGACGTCGAGCGTGTCCTCCCCTCCCCGGTGGACGCCGCCGATGCCACCCGTGGCGAACACCTCGATCCCCGCGAGATGCGCCGCGATCATCGTCGCCGAGACCGTGGTGCCGGCCCAGCCGCCCGCGCCCAGGACGCTCGCCAGGTTCTGCCGGGACACCTTGGGGAGGCCCGGAGCGCGGCCGAGGTGCTCCAGCTGGGTCTCGTCAAGTCCCACGAGGATCCGGCCGTCGTGGAGCGCCACCGTGGCGGGGATCGCACCACCCGAGCGGACGGCGGCCTCGGCCGCGCGTGCAGCCGCCACGTTGTCGGGGTGTGGCAGGCCGTGGGTGATGAGCGTCGACTCGAGGGCGACGATGGGCGCGCCATCGTCGAGCGCTCGCGCCACCTCGGGCGCGACGGTCAGCAGGGCATGTGACATCCGTCCGAGGATAGCCGGGCGTGAGGCTCAGACGGAGAGCGTGGCGCGCGGTCGTCGCAGCAGCTCGCTGGCGCTCCGATGGCCGGCGAGCGCAGCCCGCCGCAGGACGGCATCGCTCATCGGCGTGTCGCTGCCGATGAGCGTGCGCAGGAAGCCTGCCGCGAACGCGTCGCCCGCACCCGTCGTGTCGGGCGCCGTGACGGGTGCCGTGGCGACCTCGAGCCGGACCGTCTCGGAGCCCTTCCGCCACAGGACCTGGCAGCCACCCGCACCCTCCTTGACGACGACGACGGGAGCGAGATCGAGCAGGGGCGCGAAGTGGGCTCGCCGGCCCGTCAGGGTCGAGGCCTCGCGGTGATTGGCGAACAACAGGTCCGGTCCCAGCGATGCCACGCGCCGCTTGGCCACCGCGACCCCGAGGTCCCGGAGCGGGCCGTAGGACGCGAGGTCCACCGACACCAGCGTTCGCCGCCCGGCCCTGCCGTCCCGCAACAGCTCCGCGGCGCGGCGAGCGGCGGCGTACGGCTCGTCGAGGATGAGCCCATACGCCGGGACATGGAGCGCGCCGACGCCCCGGAACCAGCTCGGTCGGAGGTCCGCGGCGCGGATGCCGTCGGTCGCCCCGCGCTCCGTCACGAAGGTCCGCTCGCCGTCCACGCCGACCAGGGCCAGCAACCGACCCGACTCCCCCGCCCCCCTGATGGGCCGGACCGTGACCCCCTCGGCTCGCACCGCCTCCACGAGGCGCGATCCCCAGCCATCCCGCCCGACCGAGCTGATGAGCGTCGCCGTGCCGCCGAGCCGTGCGAACGACCGGGCCACGTTGGCGGCGGACCCGCCGACCCGGAAGCGCACCGTCCCCTGGACGTCGGAGCCCGGCCGCAGGCCGGCATCGGCGCGCGCGACCACGTCGAGCAGCAGGTCGCCGAGCACCATCAGCGACGGCGATGCCGTCGGATGGCGTCGCAGGGGAGCCCGTCGGCGTGGCAGTCGGGCCATGCGGTACCTCAGGAACGATCCGATAACGGGGCGTGCCTATCATACGGAGCACTGGCTCGCGGCCGGACCCGCCCTATCCCCTGTCAGGAGCCTTGATGACCTCCCCTGCCACGACCTCGGTCGATCACCAGCTCGCGATCGACACCATCCGCACCCTGTCCATCGACGGGGTCCAGCAGGCGAACAGCGGGCATCCCGGGGCTCCCATGGGCGCCGCGCCCATGGCCTATGTGCTGTGGACCCGGTTCCTGCGCCACGCGCCCACCCACCCCGACTGGTTCGACCGCGACCGGTTCGTGCTCTCGGCAGGGCACGCGAGCATGCTCCTGTACTCGCTGCTCCACCTGACCGGGTACGACCTGCCGCTCGATGAGCTCAAGCGCTTCCGCCAGCTCGGCTCCAGGACCCCGGGCCATCCCGAGTACGGCCTGACATCGGGTGTCGAGGCGACCACCGGCCCGCTCGGCCAGGGGTTCGTCAACGCGGTGGGCATGGCCATCGCCGAGCGCCGTCTCGCCGCCGAGTTCAACACCCCCGAGCACACGCTCATCGACCACTGGACGTATGGCATCTGCTCCGACGGCGACCTCCAGGAGGGCGTCACCGCCGAGGCTGCCAGCCTTGCCGGCCACCTGCGCCTGGGCAAGCTCGTGTTCCTGTACGACGACAACCACATCCAGCTCGATGGACCGACGGCGATGGCGTGGTCGGAGGACGTGCTCGCTCGCTTCGACGCCTACGGCTGGCACACCCAGCGCGTCGAGGACGGCAACGACCTCGAGGCGATCGAGTCGGCCATCACGGCGGCCCGCGCGGATGACCGGCCCAGCATCATCGCGGTGCGCACCCATATCGGCTATGGCTCGCCCAACAAGCAGGACACCCAGAAGGCACATGGGGCGCCCCTGGGTCCCGACGAGGTGCGCCTGACCAAGGAGGCCTACGGCTGGGATCCCGACACGACCTTCTTCATCCCCGATGCCGCGCTCGAGACCTTCCGCGAGGCGGTGCCGGCGGGAGAGCGGCTGGCCGCCGACTGGGAGGAGCGGCTGGATGCCTATGCCGGCGCATCCCCCGAGCGTGCCGCCGAGCTGCGCCGGCGCATCGCGGGCGAGCTGCCGCCCAGCTGGGACGCGGACCTGCCGGTGTACGCCGATGGCTCCGATGGGCTGGCGACCCGCAACGTCTCGCAGGCGTGCCTCCAGGCGCTCAAGGTGGGCGTGCCGGAGCTGTTCGGTGGTGCCGCGGACCTCTCCGAGAGCAATCTCACCGACCTCAAGGGTGAGGAGGACCTCTCGGCGAGCGTCGCGGGACGGAACATCCGGTTCGGCGTGCGCGAGCACGCGATGGGGGGCATCGCCAACGGCATCGCGTATCACGGCGGGCTGCTGCCCTACGTCGCGACGTTCCTTACCTTCTCCGACTACATGCGCGGGTCGGTGCGCCTCGCGGCCCTGTCGGGGCTCCACGTGGTGTACGTCTGGACGCACGACTCCATCGGCCTCGGCGAGGACGGGCCGACCCACCAGCCGGTCGAGCACTACGCGGCGCTGCGCGCGATGCCGGGGCTGACATTCGTGCGACCCGGCGACCCCAACGAGGCGGTCGGTGCCTGGCGCCTCGCGGTGGAGCAGCGGCGCGGTCCCGTCGCGCTCGCGCTCACGCGGCAGAAGGTGCCGGTGCTGGCCGGCACGGCCGACCGTGCCGCCGAGGGGGTCGCGCGGGGTGGCTACGTGCTGGCGGATGCGCTGGACGCGGCGGGCGCGCCCGCCCAGGCCGACGTCATCCTCATCGCGACCGGCTCGGAGCTCTCGGTGGCGATGGAGGCGCGCGACCGGTTGACCGCGGAGGGCATCCGGACGCGCGTCGTGTCGCTGCCCTGCTGGGAGCGCTTCGAGACGCAGCCGAAGGAGTATCGCGACGGGGTGCTGCCGCCCGGCGAGACACGCCGGGTGAGCGTCGAGGCGGGCGTGTCGCTGGGCTGGGACCGCTGGGTCGGCCCTGAAGGCGCCATCGTCGCCGTCGACCGGTTCGGCGCATCGGCACCGGCGGGCGAGCTGTTCCCCGCGTTCGGCATCTCCGCGAGCCACGTGGCGGCGGTCGCGCGCAAGGTCATGACCGGTGACCTCCAGGGCGTGGTCTCCGCGCCGTTCGGGCACGAGGCACCCGCAGCCCCGGCAGCACCGGAGGTCCACGCGTGAGCGTGGTGCTGCGGCTGCCGACGGACCTCCAGGGGACGGTGGACGCCGCGATCACGCGCGCCGTCGACGAGCGCTGGGCGAGCCGATTGGCGGCCCGGGACACGACGCTCTGGACCACCGATAGCGCGGTCGCCGCGACCATCGCGAACCGGCTTGGCTGGCTGGATGCGCCCGCGGCGTTCACGGACGAGATCGCGGAGCTGGAGGCGTGGGCGGACGGTATCCGGAGCGCCGGGTTCACCCATGCCGTGGTGTGCGGCATGGGTGGCAGCTCGCTCGCGCCCGAGGTGCTCGCGCAGGTGCTGCCGCGATCCGCGCATGGCGTGCGGGTGGCGGTGCTCGACTCGACGGACCCCGGGGCCGTCGCGGCGACCGATGCCGCGAGCGACCCGGCCACGACGCTCTGGGTCATCGCCACCAAGTCCGGCACCACCACCGAGACGCTGGCGTTCCTGGCCCACCTGTGGACCACCACCCAGCATCGCGTCGGGCGCTTCCCGGCGAGCGACATCGGTGATTCCTTCGTGGCCGTGACCGACCCCGGCGACAGCCTGGGCGCCATCCCCCACAGCGACGTGTTCCGGGAGACGTTCCTCAACCCCGCCGATGTCGGTGGCCGGTACTCCGCCCTCACGTACGTGGGGTTGGTGCCCGCGGCGTTGCTGGGCCTCGACCTCGCGGCGCTGCTCCAGGACGCCAACGCGATGCTCGCCCGCTGCGTCGTGGACGACGCGGCCAACCCGGGAGTCGCGCTGGGTGCGGCCATCGGGGCGCTCGCCCGGTCAGGCAGGGACAAGCTGACCTTCGTCATCGAGCCCGACCTCGCGCCGCTGGGCGCATGGCTGGAGCAGCTCATCGCGGAGTCCACGGGCAAGCGCGGCACCGGGGTGGTGCCGGTGGATGGCGAGCCTCTCGCCGGACCCGAGGCCTACGGCTCGGACCGGGTGTTCGTGCGCCTCGGCCGTCGGAGCCATCTCGCGGACACCGACGCAGCCATCGATGCCCTCGCCGCAGCGGGCCACCCGGTCATCGAGCTGCCGCTCGAGGGTGGCGCGTGGGTCGCGGGTGAGTTCATGCGCTGGGAGGTCGCGACCGCGATCACCGGGGCCGTGCTCGAGGTGGATCCGTTCGACGAGCCCAACGTCACGGAGTCCAAGACCAACACCCGGACGGCGCTCGACGACCATCGTCACCACGGCGCGTTCCCGTCCGAGGATCCGGTCGCGGTCAGCGGCATCCTGCGGCTGTACGGGGACGCGACCCTGGGCCTCGAGCCGGGCGCCGACGCGGCTGCCGTCCTCCGGTCCCACCTCGGCCGCGCCGCTGCGGATGGCTACCACGCCGTCCAGGCGTACCTCGCACCGACCGACGGCCGCACCGAGGTGCTCCGCGGCCTCCAGGGCCTGCTGCGCGACGGGACCCGGCGCGCGACGACGCTCGGATACGGGCCGCGCTTCCTCCATTCCACGGGTCAGCTGCACAAGGGCGGCACGCCCTCGGGGTGCTTCCTGCAGCTGGTGGCGAGCCACACGGACGACGTGCCCATCCCCGGTCGCGACGAGACGTTCGGGGTGCTCATCGATGCCCAGGCGCTGGGTGACCGGGCATCGCTCGCGAGCCATGGCCTGCCCTGCCTGCGCGTGCACCTCTCGGACGACCCCGACACGGGGCTCGCGGAGCTGGCCGCCCTGCTGCGCGAGGCTCTGGCCTGATGTCCCGCACCCAACGACTGGAGCACTGATGGACCTCGTCATCGTCGGTCTGGGGCGCATGGGCGCCAACATGGCGCGCCGGCTGCACCTCGCGGGCCATCACGTCGTGGCCTTCAACCGGTCGCCCGACAAGACCCGGGAGGTCATGGGCGAGGGGCTCGACGGCGCGTTCGCGCCGGAGGAGGCGCTCGCCAAGCTTCCCTCGCCGCGCATCGTGTGGCTGATGGTGCCCGCGGGCGATGCCACCGAGCAGACCATGGAGGAATGGGCCGCGCTGCTGCAGCCCGGTGACACCATCGTGGACGGCGGCAACAGCGACTTCCGCGACTCCAAGCGCCGGCACGGGCTGATGGCCGCGCGGGGCATCCGGTTCGTGGACGCGGGCATCTCCGGGGGTGTCTGGGGACTCAAGAACGGCTACGGCACCATGGTCGGCGGCGACCGGGAGGCGGTCGAGCCGCTCGAGCCGGTGTTCCGCTCGCTGGCCCCGGAGCACGGCTACATCCATGCCGGGCCCTCGGGCGCCGGCCACTTCACCAAGATGGTCCACAACGGCATCGAGTACGGCCTGATGCAGGCCTATGCCGAGGGCTTCGAGATCCTCCACGCATCGGAGTACCCGCTCGACCTCGCCGCCGTCGCGAAGGCATGGCAGCACGGCACGGTCATCCGCTCGTGGCTGCTGGAGCTCGCCGGGCTGGCGTTCGAGCAGCATGGCGAGGACCTCGCCGACATCAAGGGCTGGGTCGCCGACTCGGGCGAGGGCCGATGGACGGTCCGGGAGGCCATCGACCTCGACGTGCCGGCACCGGTCATCACGCTCTCGCTGCTCGCCCGGTTCGCGAGCCGGCAGGACGAATCGTTCAGCGCCAAGGTGACCGCGGCGCTGCGCCAGCAGTTCGGCGGTCATGCCGTGAAGAGCGAGTAGGGCCCGTGAGCCCGGCGCGCTCGCGGACGCCCACGCCCAAGGCGCCCAAGGCGCCCAAGGCGCCGCTGGTCAGCCAGGGCGCTCGGACGACCCATCGGCGCGCGACCGCGGACGAGGACCTGCACATGGTCCACGGTGAGGCTGTGGATGCCGCGAGCCTCGCCAACCCGTTGCGCATCGGGACACGCCTCGAGCGGATCCCCGACCCATGCCAGATCGTGATCTTCGGCGCCACGGGTGACCTCGCGCATCGCAAGATCCTGCCCGCGCTGTACAACCTGCGCCGGGGTGGGCTGCTGCCACCCGAGTCGGGCATCGTCGCGTTCGCCCGCCGCCCCTACACGGACGACGAGTTCCGGCGCGAGATGCGGGTCTCGGTCGAGGAGCACTCCCGCAACCCGGTCGAGCCGGCGCTGTGGGACGACTTCGCGAGCGGCATCCACTACCAGCGCGGTGACTTCGGCGACCCGGCCAGCTACAAGGCGCTCGGCGAGCGGCTGGAGCAGGTGGATGCCGCCGCGGGCACCCGCTCGAACATCCTGTTCTACCTCGCCACGCCCCCCAGCGCGTACCCCTCGATCGTGGCCAACATCGGCGCCTCCGGCCTCCAGGTGCGCGGCAGCGGTTGGTGCCGCATCGTCATCGAGAAGCCGTTCGGCCACGACATCGCATCGGCCCGGGAGCTCAACGACCAGGTCATGCAGGTGTTCGAGGAGTCGCAGGTCTATCGCATCGACCACTACCTGGGCAAGGACACCGTCCGCAACCTGCTGGTGTTCCGGTTCGCCAACGGCATCTTCGAGCCCATATGGAACCGGCGGTACGTGGACCATGTCCAGATCACCGTGGCCGAGGAGCTGGGCGTCGAGGGCCGGGGCGAGTTCTACGAGCAGGCCGGCGCGAGCCGCGACATCCTCCAGAACCACATGCTCCAGCTGCTGTCGCTGGTGTGCATGGAGCCGCCCATCGCGTTCGAGGCGGATGCCCTGCGCGACGAGAAGGTGCGGGTGCTGCGTGCCATCGACGCCGACTGGTCCGAGGCTCGCATCCGCCAGGACGTGGTGCGCGGCCAGTACACCGCGGGCTGGCTGGCCGACCACAAGGTCCCGGGCTATCGCGACGAGGCCGAGGTGGATCCCCATTCCACCGTGGAGTCGTTCGTGGCGATGCGCCTCGAGGTCCAGAACTGGCGCTGGGCGGACGTGCCCTTCTACCTCCGGGTGGGCAAGCGGATGCCGCGTCGCGCGACCGAGGTGGCGGTCCAGTTCAAGCAGCCGCCGCTGATGCTGTTCCGGGAGTCGATGACCACGCCCGAGCCGAACCTGTTGGCGATGCGCATCCAGCCCGACGAGGGCATCCTGCTGCGCTTCGGTGCCAAGGTGCCCGGCCTCGGCGTGGACGTCCGCTCCGTGAACATGGACTTCACCTATGGCTCGTCGTTCATGACCGACGCGCCCGAGGCGTACGAGACGTTGTTGCTCGACGCGATGCTGGGCGATGCCTCGCTGTTCACGCGCGCCGACGAGGTGGAGGCCGCCTGGAGCCTCGTGGCTCCGCTCAACGCGATGTGGGCGCGCTGGGACGCCGACCTGTCGGTCAGCGGCGGCAAGCCCAAGGCCGGCAAGGCGAGCGAGGGCCTCATCCAGCCCTACCCGGCGGGGTCATGGGGGCCGGACGCGGCGGACCGCCTCATGGAGCGTGACGGCCGGCGCTGGCGACGCCTCTGATGGCGGGCAGCGCGGGCAACGGGCGCATCGAGGGCATCGCTCCCGGGGAGCAGGCCCGCTGGCAGGTGCGCACGACGAGCATCGCCGAGACGATCCAGGAGCTGTCGCGCATCTGGGGGGTCGTCGCGCAACGGGTCGCGGCCGGTCCCTCCGAACGCGCACGCGCCCATCACCGTGGGGATCGACGCGTGGCGGCACACCTCGCGGAGGCAGAGCCCGAGGACACCGGATCGCTCAAGGTCCGGACACGGACGTCGGTGCTGACGCTCATCGTGGTCGCCGACACCGAGGAGACCCGGGCCCGCGCCACGGCCGCGGTGACGGCACTCGCGGGCCGGCACCCCTCGCGGGCCATCATCCTCGCGCCGGGCGACCCCGACGGCCCTGCGACCTTCGAGGCACGCATCGACGCCGCGTGCCAGGTCCCGCCACGCGGCACCACGGAGATCTGCACCGAGGAGATCGTGCTGCGCCTCGGCGGGGAGCTCGCCCAACACCTCTCCTCGACGATCGCGCCGCTCACCATCCACGACCTGCCGGCCGTGCTGTGGTGGCCGGACGACGCACCGTTCGACAGCCCGGTGTTCGTGGACCTGGCGGAGGAGTGCGACCGGGTCCTCGTGGATTCGGGCGGCTTCCGACGCGACGGCGTGGCCAGCATGCTGAGCATGGCCGAGGCGGTCGCCGAGGGGTACGTGGTCCACGACATCGCCTGGATGCGCCTCGAGCTGTGGCGGGAGCTGCTCGCGGGGCTGTTCGACCATCCCCTGCTCCAGCCGGAGCTGCGTCGCCTGACGTCCATCCGCGTCGATGTCGCTCGCCCGGGCAGCGTGACCCGCCTGACGCGGGCCGCGCTGTTCGTCGGCTGGATGGCCGCGATGCTCGACTGGCAGGTGGAGCAGCCGCTCCAGCAGGATGCCGACGGCAGCTACCAGGGCATCCTCAAGAGTGGCAGGCGGCAGATCCCCGTCGAGCTGCGACCGGTGGGCACGACCATCGATGGACCGGTCCGGGGCACCGGGTCGCTGGTCCGGGTGGACCTGGAGGCCAGCCGGGTGCGCACGATGCTCCGGGTCCGGGTGACGCGCCAGTCCGACCACCTCCTGGCGACGGCCGACTGGAACGGCGCCCCGGTCGCTCGACGCCCGGCCCGCCTCGAGGCGTTCGACGAGACACCCTTCCTTGCCGAGGCGCTCGATCGCACCGGCCATGACCCGGTGTTCGAGCTCGCGCTCGAGCGGGCGGTCCGGCTGACGTCCGCGCTGGTGCCGCCGGCGCCTGGTACGGCACCCCGCACCGGTGCCAGTCCCGCCGGCACCGCATGACCCGAACGCTGCGGCCCGGCACGGGCTCGCCGCGCCTCCTGGTGGCGTCGGGACCCGGTGCCATGTCGGCCACGGCCGCGGACCTGGTCGTCGCCGGCATCACCGGTGCGCTGGGAGCGCGTGGGGTCGCTCACGTGGCGCTCACCGGTGGATCATCGGCGAGCGGACTGTACCGCGCGCTGCGGGAGCCCTCCCGGCTCACCGCCGTGGACTGGTCCCGGGTCCACCTGTGGTTCGGTGATGATCGCGTGGTACCACTCGAGCACGCCGACTCGAACGCCGGCCTTGCCCAGCGCGAGCTGCTGGGCGGGAGAGGCCCCGCCGTGCCGGAGGCCAACTTCCACGCGATGCTTGCGGGCGTGGACACCACGCGGGCGGATGCCGGAGCGGTCGCGGCCGCGCGCTACGAGGCGGAGCTCGCCATCATCCCGACCGATGACGATGGGGTGCCCGTGCTCGACCTCCTGCTCATGGGCATGGGGCCGGATGGCCACGTCCTGTCGGTGTTCCCGGGCAGCCCCGCGCTTGCTCCCGGGGCGCCCCTCGTGGTCGCCATCCCCGCGCCGACCCACGTCGAGCCGTCGTTGCCGCGGGTGACCCTCCACCCTGCGGTGATCGCGTCCGCGCGTTCGGTCCTGCTCGTCGTGGGCGGCGCCGCCAAGGCCACCGTCGTGGCCGACGTGCTCGAGGACGACCCGGCGATCGAGACCTACCCGGCGCGGCTCGCACGTATCGACACGGCGACCTGGCTGCTCGATCCCCGCTGCGCGGGGGGCCTGGTGTTCGGTTAGGACGCAACTGGGACCACCCTCGCGGTACCATTCGCCGCATGGCAGCCCAGAAACCTAGGAATCGATTGAGGATCGGCGAGGCCGCCGAGGCCCTCGAGATCAGCACCGACACGCTCCGCCGGTGGATCGAGGACGGGCGCGTGGCGGCGGATCGCACGAGCGGGGGACAGCGCACCATCGCGCGCGAGGAGGTCAACCGGCTGCTGGCCGAGCGCCGCCGGGCCGGTGGCGACCGGCCCATCGTGGCCCAGAGCGCCCGCAACCGCTTCCCCGGCATCGTCACCAGCGTCAAGGCCGATGGTGTCGCGGCCGTGGTCGAGGTGCAGGCCGGGCCTCACCGCCTGGTGAGCCTGCTCACAGCCGAGGCGGTCGAGGAGCTCGACCTCCGGCCCGGCTCGACGGTGGTATGCGTCGTGAAGGCGACCAACGTGATGGTCGAGGTGCCCTCCTCTTGAGGGCCTTCACGCGCGCTGGATCCCGGTCCGGGCGATCCCGCATGCTCCATCCGATCGAGTCCGATGGATGGATATCCAGCTAACGGACTCACCGGGTAGCAGCACGACGTTCCGAGGCACACGCGCGTCAGGTCCAGGCGGGGCTCGCGACCTCGGACCCGTCGGGGTCGTCCTGTCGGTCATCGGGCTGCTCTTCCTGGGCCTGCCGGTCGCCGCGTTGCTCGCCCGCGCCGTGCTCAGCGGCGAGCTGCTCGAGCAGGCCGGGGAACGAGCGGTGCTCGATGCGCTCGTGCT
>JBEVIK010000247.1:0-14424 GCA_040510715.1 Candidatus Limnocylindrales bacterium | reverse complement strand
GTGCGTCCGGTGGCCCCTGCCTTTTATTTTGTCCGTCCCTTTCTGGGTGGCTGCGTCCGGGGTCGCGCGATCGGCTGATGCGATGCCGCTCCACAGCACATGCCCGGCGTTGGACGTCACGGAGTCCACCGGCCGTTTGTCGCCGTCGAGCGCGACCGCATAGGTGCCCGGCCCGTCGAGCCAGAAGGCCGCCTCGAAGCGCGTCCTGAGGCTCGTCGCGGCGGCATCGAGCCGGTTCCCGAGGTCGGTCTCACCGCGCCGCCGGGCGAGTCGCGCCATGCCCCGCCGAGCCAGGTACACGTAGCCCTGGACCTCGGCCAGCGCGATGGGACCTTCGGCGAGCGTGCCGTCCGCCCAGCGGATGGCGTCGGCGGAGTCCTTCCAGCCCTGGTTGATGAGGCCCTTCCCGGATCGCCGCAGGTACTCCACGAACCCGTCGCCGTCCCGGTCGCCGTAGCGGTCGATCCACTCGAGGGCCGCGAGCGCCACCGGCCACAGTCGGTCCACCAGGGTCATGTCCGCCGTCCAGCGCTCGTACTCCGAGAGCAGCACCAGGAACAGCGGCGTCGAGTCGACGGAGCCGTAGTAGGGCGTATGTGGGATCTCGTTGGCCAGCGCCATCTCCCCCGTGCGCAGCTCGTGGAGGATCTTGCCGGGCTCCGCGTCGCGCCAGTCATCGGCGGTGGTCGCCTGGAGCCGCGCCAGGACGGACAGGGTGTCGCTCGCCAGCTGGGGCCGGATGCTCAGGAGCTGCAGCGAGGTGATGATCGAATCCCGTCCGAACAGCGTGTCGTACCAGGGGATCCCCGCGGCGATGTAGCGCTCGCCCTCGCCCGGTCCGGGATCGATGAGCAGCCGCAGGTCCGCCATGCTGCGCCGGAAGGCACGCTCCGCGCCCGCGTGGCTGCTGGTGACGGACGTCGATGTCCCGTGCCACGCCCGATGCGCCGCCTCGGCGTCGCTGGGCGGAGGCGCGGCCAGCGCGGACGACCGACGGGCCGCGGAGGGTTCCGGGTCATCCACCTGCGACATCACCCGGACGCCCAGGGTCCTGTCGCCCGCGGGTGGCACGACCCACTCGAAGGCGAGCACGACGCCGGTCTCCGCGTCGGGGCGGGCAGGGTCCACGACGGCCTCCGTGCGCGTCGGCGGCTCGGACACCTGCACGCGGGTCCGGCGCACGCGTCCATCGAGGCCTCGATACTCGAAGCTCACGACATCGGCGTCGACGAGTGCGGGCGCACGCTCGCCGCGCGCCTCCCGGCGCACCCCGCGCACCTCGAAGATGTCCGCGAAGTCCGCGTCGAGCGCGAGGGTCAGCACGCACCGCTCGGGGTGCATCGTGTAGTTGTGCACGCGCACGCGGTCGTCAAGCCCGCCATCCGATACCCGCCGCTCGCGCACGATGCCGAGGGATTGGCGGGCGAGCATGGCGGTCCGGTCGCCCTTCTCGAGCGGGTTCCGGGCGAGGTCGGGATTGGTCATCTGGATGGTGCAGGCGTAGCCCGCGCCGGTCCCCGTCCGCAGCACGAGCGGTCGGAGACCGTCGATGCGCAGCTCCAGCCGCGAGAGGACCCGCGTGTCCCCCGTGTACAGGCCCAGCCCCCGCTCATCGGTCTTGAGGTCACCGAAGGCGTCCGAGAGCAGGAACAGCCGGTCGTGCTTGAGCACGAGGGTCCCGGTGAGGTCGGTGGCCCGCGTGACCTGATCGCTCACGACTGGTCGGTCTCTTCCTCCAGGTTGGCCAGCCGACGTGCCTGATCGTCCTGGATGAGGGCATCCAGCATCCGGTCGATATCCCCGTCCATGACCGTCGGCACGCCGTGCAGGTCCATGTCGATGCGGTGATCGGTCACCCGATCCTGGCTGAAATGGTAGGTCCGGATCTTCTCGGAGCGCTCGCCGGAGCCCACCATGCTGCGTCGCGCAGCGGCCTCCTGCTCGTGCGCCCTGTGCTGCTCCTGCTCCAGGAGCCGGGAGCGCAGCACGGCGAGCGCCTTTGCCTTGTTCTTGTGCTGGCTCTTCTCGTCCTGGATCTCCACCACGAGACCCGTGGGCAGGTGGGTGATGCGCACGGCCGAATCGGTGGTGTTGACGCTCTGGCCCCCCGGCCCGGACGAGCGCTTGACCTCGATGCGCAGATCCTTGTCCTCGTCGATCCGGATGTCGACCTCGTCGGCCTCGGGCAGCACCGCGACCGTCGCGGTCGAGGTGTGGAGCCTGCCGCTCGACTCGGTGGCGGGCACCCGCTGCACGCGGTGGACCCCGCCCTCGAACTTGAGGCGGCTCCAGGCGCCCTCGCCGCGGACCTCGAGGATGGCTTCCTTGACGCCCCCGATGCCGGTCTCGCTGAGGCTCATCAGGTCCGCGCCCCAGCGGCGCCGCTCGGCGTAGCGGACGTACATCCGGAGCAGCTCGGAGGCGAACAGGGCGGCCTCGTCCCCGCCGGTGCCGGCGCGTACCTCGAGGATGACGTTTCGGTCGTCGTTGGGATCGCTGGGCAGCAGCTGGAGCCGGAGCGCCTCGGTCAGCCGGGCATCCTCGGCCTCGAGCTCGTCGATGACCTCGCGCGCGAGATCCTTGAGCTCTGCGTCGTGCTCGTGCTCCCGCTCGACGCGCGCGGCGGCGAGCTGGGCGCGGGTCGCGCGCAGCCGGCGGATGTTATCCACGATGGGCGCCAGGCGCGCCTGCTCGCGACCCAGCGTCCGGCCCCGCTCCGGGTCGGCGGCCACGCCAGGGACCGCCCATTCCGCTTCCAGCTGAGCGAGGCGACGCTCGATGTCGTCCAGCCGCGCCTCGAGGCTCACGACCCGGTCCCGCTGGACCCCGTCGCTGCGTCGGTGGCTTCCTCGGCAGCCGCCCGTGCCTCCATCTCCTTGGCCAGCTCGGCGGCATCCGGCATGGGCACCGTCGCTGGTGCCAGGCTCCCCTCGGGCGCCGTCTCGCCGTTGGCCGCGAGGGCCTCCTGCATCGAAGCGATGGCGACCTCGATCATGGAGTCATCGGGCGGTTGGGTGGTGATGGACTGGAGCCAGATGCCGGGCAGGAACAGCCAGCGCACGACCGAGTGCTCGCGCCGCTTGGCGCCCCAGCGCAGCACCTCGTAGGCGACCGCCGCGACCACCGGGATGAGCAGGATGCGTCCCACGATGCTCACGAACAGGTCCTGGCCCGCCAGCAGGCTGAACAGGATGATGCTCACGATGATGAACACGACCAGGAACTCGGTGCCGCAGCGGGGATGCGCGGTCGGGTACCGGCGCGCGTTCTCGACCGTCAGCGGCTCCTCGTGCTCCAGCACGTGGATGGTCATGTGCTCCGCGCCGTGGTACCGGAACACGCGGTTGATCTCCGACGAGCGGCTGACGACCAGCAGGTAGCCCACGAAGATGGCCACACGGATCGCCGCCTCGATGAGGTGCTCGATGAACGGGTTGCGGCCGATGGTGGCCGACGCGGCGCCCTGGCCGATGACCAGCGGCAGCACCACGAACAGGCCGAGCGCGAACGCGATGGTCAGCGCGAACGTGAGCGCGACCGCGCGACCGCCCAGCGTGACGCCCTCCCCGGCGGCCGCGAGCGATCCCGAGCGCATCAGCCAGCGGGTGCCGATGACGAGCGTCTCGTAGAGCACCACGACTCCCCGGAAGAACGGAGCGCGCGCGAACCGGTTGCGGTGGAGGATGGAGTCGAGGCGCTCCTGGGTGCCGAAGATCTGGCCCTCGGGACCTCGCACGGCGACGCCGATGGCGTCCTTGCCGCGCATCAGGACACCCTCCATGAGGGCCTGTCCGCCGTAGGCGAATCTGGGCATCGTTCAGGCGGCTCCGGGCATGGAGCCGGCGATCAGAGTCGCGCCGAGCGCTCGAGGCGCTTCTGGAAGCGCTCGACCTGGCCGGCCGTGTCGACGATGGTCTGCTTGCCCGTGTAGAACGGGTGGCAGTTGGAGCACACGTCCACGCGCAGGGACGGGCTCGTGGAGCCGACGGTGAACGTCGTGTGGCACGACGCGCAGGTGACCGTCGCCTGGTGATACGTGGGATGGATGCCGGGCTTCACGGGTCTCTCCGAAGGGTTGCGGTCGTCAGGCGGACTGGCCTTGGGCCGGTGCCTGCTCGATGATGCGGATCTGCTTCTTGTCGCGCCGGACGTGCTCGAACCGAACGCGGCCGGGAACGGTGGCGAACACCGTGAAGTCGCGCCCCAGGCCGGTGCCCGGGCCCGCGATGAAGGTCATGCCACGCTGGCGCACGATGATCGAGCCGGCCGTGACCAGCTGGCCGTCGCCCCGCTTGACGCCGAGGCGCTGGCCGACGCTGTCGCGGCCGTTCCTGGAGCTGGAGCCTGCCTTCTTGTGGGCCATGGCGTTACTCGTCCTTCCCTGACTCGTCGGCGGGCTGGGCGTCGGTCTCGGCGTCGGATGGCTCGGTCGTGCCCTCGTCCGCGGTCGCGGCGTCGGCTGGCTCGGTCGTGCCCTCGTCAGCGGCAGGAGCCTCGTCCGCGGCGACCGCAGCCTTGGCGCGGGAGCGGCGTGCCGGCTTGGCGGTCGTCTCGCTCGCTTCCTCGACGACCGCGGCCTTGGAGGCCGCGAGCTTCTCGGCGAGCGCCTGGTCGGCGGCGGCCTGCTTGGCGGCTGCCTGCTGCGCTGTGGCGTCGCTCTTCTTCTGCTCGGCGTCCGCCTTGGCCTGCTCCTTGGCGGCGCTCCGGCCGGCCCACGCGATGTCCGCGATGCGCAGGACCGTCAGCTCGGCACGATGGCCGTTCTTGACGCGCGTCCGGGCCTTGGGCTTGTACTTGAACACGACGATCTTGTCGCCGCGCATCTGGCGCACCACGCTCGCGCTGACCGTGGCGCCCTCGACGACAGGCTGGCCGATAGCCGCCTGGTCGCCGTCGGCCACGAGCAGGACTCGGGCGATGTCGATGCTCTGGCCGGGCTCTGCCTCGAGCCGGTCCACCTCGATCTCGGAGCCGAGTTCGACGCGGTACTGCTTGCCGCCGGTTTCGATGACTGCGTACATGGGTCCTTGATGAGTGACGGGGTGAGGTTCGCCCTTCGTGGCACGTCGAACCGGCGGCGAGGGCGGGGTTCAGGATGATAGCGACCGCTGCGCAGGAACGTCAAACGGTACCGAGGTCCCGCGTGCGACCCACCCTCTGCTAGTGTCCCGGACGATGGAACCCGGCGAGCGGACGGTCACGGCGCGCGGGGGGGCAGACGAGCGACCCGGCATCCCGTCGCGGCGGGGCCTGCTGGCAGCGGGCACGGGCGTGCTGCTGCTGGTCATCGCGCTGGCCGTCCTCGACACCATCACCCCGTTCGTGGTGGGACTGCTGCTCATCTACCTGCTCGCCCCCGCCGTGGACCGGCTGGCGCGGGTGCGGCTCGGCCGCCGGACCATCCCCCGCTGGCTGGCCATCCTGCTGCTGTACCTGGTCATCGTCGCGGTGCTGGTCATCGGGCTGCGGCTGGTCGTGGGACCCATGAGCGACCAGATCCAGCGCTTCGCGCAGGAGGCGCCCGGGTGGCTCGACTCGGTGCGCACCTGGTATCAGGGGCTGGAGCTGCCCGAGTGGCTGCGCAGCGGCATCGACCGGATCGCCGAGGGGGTGACGAGCGACGGCGAGGGCGAGCAGGGCACGGACATCGGGTCCCTCCTGCCCATCGCGCGCAGCCTCGCCTCGACGCTCATCAGCACCTTCGGCTATCTCATCATCCCGTTCTGGGTGTTCTGGGTGCTCAAGGACCTACCGGGCCTGTCGCGCTCCTTCGAGCACGCCATGCCCATGGTCTGGCGACGGGACGCCTTCGCGGTGCTGGGCATCGTCGATCACACCTTCGGCCGCTGGATCCGCGGTCAGCTCATCCTGGGCATGGTGGTGGGCATCGCGACGTTCGCGGGCCTCATCGTCCTGGGCGAGCTCGTGGACCCGGTGTTCCTGTCGTTCGCGGTGCTCCTGGCCATCGTCGCGGGGTTGCTCGAGCTGGTGCCCGTCATCGGGCCCATCCTGTCGATGATCCCGACCCTCGTGCTCGCCCTGGCGACCGACGACCCGGTGCGGGCAGCCATCGCGGTGGTCGCGCTGTACCTCATCGTCCAGCAGCTCGAGAACCACATCCTGGTGCCCAAGATCCAGGGGGATGCGGTCGAGCTCCACCCGTCGATCGTCATCCTCGCGCTCATCGTCGGGAGCGCCCTGTTCGGGCTGATGGGCGCGATCCTGTCCGTGCCCGTGACGGCGGCGGCCCGGGATATCTATCGTTACTGCTTCAGGCGCCTGAGCGAGGATGATCCCGACATCCCGGATCCGGACGCACCGGACATGGCCCGCAAGACGGGGAGGGAGCCGGTGGTGCAGGCGCCCGCGACAGGCGAGCAGACGGAGGCGACGGCGACGCCGTGATCGGTCGGAAGACCTACTACCAGGTCCTGATGGTGGATCCCGCGGCGGACCAGGACATCATGGGCGTCGTCTATCGACGTCTCGCCCAGCGGTACCACCCGGACATCGACCCGTCGGACGAGGCCCGCCAGCGGATGACCGAGATCAACCAGGCGTGGCAGGTCCTGCGTGACCCGGAGAAGCGCTCCAAGTACGACCGGGAGCTGGTCAACCGCCGGGACCGGCGCTCCAGCGATCGCTACATCCGCAGGACGCCGGTCGAGCCACCGCCCGAGCCGGGCGGGGCCAAGCCGCCGCCGGCGAGCACCCGGCCGGCCGCCGGGAGCGCGTATGGCGAGGCCGGGCCGCCACCCCAGGGCATCGCCCGGGGGACGGTGCTCGAGTTCGGGCGCTACAAGGGCTGGTCCATCGGCCAGATCGCGACCCACGACCCCGACTTCCTGGAGTGGCTCCAGCGGTCCCCGTCAGGTCGCCAGTACCGCGCCGAGATCGCCACCTACCTGGCCCGCCTCGGCCGCTAGCTCCGGCGCGGGTCAGCCGCCCGCGCGACCCTGCCGCATCGCGATGCTCTCGAGCAGGCCCAGCGCGAGCGCGGTGCTGATGAGGGATGCCCCGCCGTGGGTGATGAACGGCAGCGGGATCCCCGTGATGGGCATCACGCCGAGGACCATGCCCGCGTTCACCATGAGCTGGAACAGGAGCATGCCCGCGACGCCGCCCGCGAACGCGAGGCCGAACGGGTCACGGCACCGCCAGCCGATGACGAGGACCCGCCACAGCAGCAGCGTGAACAGCACCAGCACGAGGATGCCGCCCAGGAAGCCCAGCTCCTCGCCCACGCGCGCGAACACGAAGTCCGTGGTCTGGACGGGCAGGTACTCGGCGCCCGTGGTGCCGTTGGTCAGGCCGCGCCCGAAGACACCGCCCGAGCTCACCGCGATCTGCGACTGGAGCAGCTGGAACCCCGAGCCACTCGGGTCGGCCGCCGGGTCCAGGAAGGAGATGAGCCGCTGCTTCTGGTAGTCCTGGAGCACGTACGTCCAGACCAGCGGGATGAGCGCGACCACGAGCACGCCCCCTGCGACCAGCCAGCGGATGCTCGCGCCTGCCATGAACAGCGTGCCCACGAGGATGGCGCCCAGGACGAGCGAGGTACCGAGGTCCGGCTGGATGAGCACGAGCGCCAGTGGCGGCGCGGTGAGGAGCACCGCCCCGATGATGGTGCTGAGGCTCTCGACCTTGGCGGGACGTCCCGCGACCCACGCCGCGAGCACCAGGGCCATGAACACCTTGGCCATCTCGGAGAACTGGAGCTGGAGCGGCCCGATGCTGACCCAGCGCGAGACGCCGCCGACTCCCGAGCCGATGACGAGCGTGAGCACGAGCAGCCCGATGTTGACGAGGTAGATGAGCCACGAGAAGGTGCTCGACCAGCGGTAGTCGAAGGCAGCCGCGAGCGTGAACACGATGATCGCGATGGCCATCCACATGAGCGCCCGCGTGAACACCGAGCCTGTCTCCAGCGGCGCGTCGCCGCTGTTGGTGAACGCCATCAGCAGCCCGATGATGACGAGGGCCAGGGCGTACAGCGCGAGCTGGATGTCGAACACGGACCAGGCATGGGAGACCGCCCGGGGCGACAGCCCGGCGATCCGTGCGGGGTGGAGCCTCAGCGCGCCCATCTGCTACTGGCCGTAGAAGTTGTCCTTGATCATCAGCTCCGGGTTACGGTAGTCCCTCTGGATCCCGTAGTGAAGCTGGAGGAAGTACTTCGCGATCTCGGTGGCCGCGTTGCCACGGGTCCGCGAGTCGTACGCGAAGGCGAGGAACACCAGCTCGGAGTCGGTGCCCCCGGCGGCCTTGAAGCCGTTCGGGTCGCCCGCCTTGCGCTTGGGATCCTTGGGCACCCAGCCCACGAACCAGGAGTGGAACGGCAGCCGCCCCTTGCTGTCCCGCACGCCGTACTCCGCCGTGCCGGACTTGCCCGAGATGACCAGCGGCACGTCCACGAAGTTGTAGGTGTGCCGGACCACCAGCACGTTCCGCGCGGCGACGCGCATGACCCGCAGCAGCGAGGAGTCGATGGGCAGCTTGCGTGCGACCTCCGGCTTGATGGACCTGACGGTCTTGCCCTTCTCGTCCACGATCCGGCGCACGATCTGGGGCCGGTAGAGGGTGCCCCCGTTGGCGAGCGCGCCGTAGGCGCTGATGAGCTGGAGCGGCGTGACCATGTCGAAGCCCTGGCCGATACCCGCCTGGGCCGTCTCGCCGGGGTAGATGTTCTGGGAGAACAGCTGGCGCTTCCAGGCATGCGTGGGGACCGTGCCCACGGTCTCGTTGGGCAGGTCCACGCCGGTCTTGCGTCCGAAGCCGAACTCGTGCGCCCAGTAGGCGAGCCGGTCGATGCCCAGCTTGAGCGCCACCTGGTAGAAGAAGGTGTCGCTGGAGTGGGCGAAGCCGCCGTAGATGTTGATGGGACCCCAGCCGGTGAGGTGCCAGTCGAACATCTTGGTGCCGGCCACGGTGATGAAGCGCTTGGTGCGCAGGCGCGTCCGCGGCGTGATCTTGCGGTCCTGGAGCGCGCCGATGCCGGTCACCAGCTTGTAGGTCGATCCGGGTGGCAGCTGCTCGCTGATGGCGAGGTTGATGAGGGGTCGGTGGGGGTCCCGCGCCAGCCGCCGGTAGCGGGCGCTCGAGATACCTCGCGCGAACTCGTTGTTGTCATACGCGGGCAGCGAGACCATCGCGAGGATCTCGCCGTTCTGGGGGTTCATGACCAGGAACACCCCGCGCTGCAGCCTGGCGAGGCGCATGCCCCACTGGAGCGCCCGCTGGGCCTCGCGCTGCAGCTTGAGGTCGATGGTCAGCTGGATCGAGTCACCGGCCCGGGGCTCCTCGAGCGTGCGCAGGACATTCATCACGCGTCCCGTGGCATCGCGCTGGACCTCGTCCACCCCGTAGGTCCCGCGGAGCTCTCGCTCGAACGTGAGCTCCACGCCGGCCTTGCCGATGGTGTCCTCCGGGAGGTATCCCTCGCCCTCGTGGCGATCCATCTCCTCGGCGCTCACCCGGCCGGTCCAGCCAAGGACGTGCGAGACCAGGGGTCCGTACGGGTATTTGCGACGTGATGTCACCTCCACGGTCACGCCGGGCAGGCCCAGGTGCTCTTCGGCGATGATCCGGGCGACCCGCTCGGGGATATCCGTCTTGAGGGTGATGGGATCGAAGGTCGAGCCGGTCACGCTGTCGAGCGTCCGGTGGATCTCGACCGGCCGGATCTCCAGCAGCTCGCCCAGTCGCTCCGCGACCGCGTCGCGCAGCGTGAACGGGATGGCACCCGGGGTGATGCGCACCACGAACTCGGGGACGTTCTCGACCAGTTGGCGACCCCGCCGATCGAAGATGAGACCGCGTGTGACCGGCAGGGACACCGTCCGCTGCCGCCGCTGCACGGCGAGCGCGGTGTAGCGTTCGGCGTCGGTCACCTGGAGCTGGAACAGGCGCAGCCCGAGCCCCGTGACCACGAGCACGACGGCGAAGCCGAACAGGATGAACCGCCGCCACAGCTGGCGTGGGGAGACCGCCGAGGCGCCCGGGTCGAGCAGCGGCCGGTCGTCGTTGACGCTCACCAGTCGACCCGCTCGAAGGTGCCGAAGCGAAGCACGAGCGACCGGATGACCCACGCCGCGAGGACCGCGATGGCACCCGACGCGAGGGCGACCATGGCCCAGGATGCGAGGGACAGGGCGCCGGTCTCGATGCCCGACGCGAGTGACAGGATGCCCGCCAGCAGCGCCTCGTAGAGGAACGTGATGCCGAACGCCGTGGCCCCGATGATCAGGAGGCGGGGGCTCTCGACCACGCGCGCGACGACCAGCGCCACGCCCACCGAGATGAGCATGGCGAGGGTGGTCGAGCCGATGGGCCGCTCCGGCAGCATCACGTCCAGCAATAGGCCTCCAACGAACGCCCAGACGATGGCGGCATCGAACCCCATCGTCATCGCGACACCGATGCCCACGGCGAGCACCAGGTCCGGCCGGATCCCAGCGAGCTGGAGCTGGGCGAGCACGCTGACCTCGAGTATCGCCGCCACCACGGCGCCGACGGCAGTGCCCAGGAGGCCCATGCGCTACCAGCCCCCACTATCCGTACACCAGGAACCGTCCGGCTCTGGCCGGATTCGCGCGGACGGTGAGCGAGTATAGCGGAGGGGGTCATCCTCCCCTCCCGGCGCTCAGATCCGGTAGTCCTCGCGCATGCGCTGGAAGCGACGCCAGGCCCGTTCGTCGAGCGTCGGTGTGAGGTGCGCCTCGAGGATGGGCATCAGCCGGTCCCGGAGGCACGGGCCGCGGGCCATCCACTGGTAGTAGCTCCTCCCGGAGTGGTGGTACGGCCCGTACAGCCGGCTGTCGGGAAGCCGAGCCACCAGCCACCGGAACAGCGACTCATGGTCGGTGTGCATCCGGAGCGTCACCTGGGGCTGCCGGCCGTCACCCCCGAAATGGCCCTCCCCCACCAGGATGCCGATCAGGAAGCCCTGCTCGAACGGCTCCATCGCCCGCGGCTCCTGGCCTGTCTCGTCCATCCGACCTCCTGGGGGGACGTGCTCGCCCGCGAAGGCACCCGGCGTGCGAGCCTACTCGAGGCCATGCGAGCCCAACCCGAGTTGTTTCACCGTAAGGTATCACGTGAAGCACCGGACGCTGCGGCAAGCCCGCCGTAAGCGGCGGAGAAGCACCAGATACGCGCGGCTCGTCAAGATGGCGGGGCGCTCGGCGAGCACTCGTCGCAGGCGAGAAGGGGTCGAACACGCTAGAATCAGCATCCGTGGACACGCACCGACAGGCTTGGTAGGTGGGCGAGATCATCGCCTGCACGAACCAGAAGGGCGGCGTGGGCAAGACCACCACGGTGGTCAATCTCGCCAGCTATCTCGCTCGGACCGGCCGACGGGTCCTCGTCGTGGACCTCGACCCGCAGGGCAACGCGACGAGCGGTCTCGGCCTCGCCAGCGTCCCCGTCGAGCGGTCCATCCATCCGGTCCTGGTGGACGGCGGCGACGCCCAGGATCGCGTCGTGCCTGCCGCCACCGAGGGTCTGTCCATCATCCCGTCCTCCCGAGACCTCGCCGGCGCCGAGGTCGAGCTCGTGCCCGTCGAGGGCCGCGAACGACGTCTCGCGCGAGCGCTGCGACCACTCACGGCGTCGTACGACACCGTGCTGCTCGACTGCCCGCCATCCCTCGGGCTGCTGACCGTCAACGCCCTCACCGCCGCCGACAGCGTGCTCATCCCGATCCAGTGCGAGTACTACGCGCTCGAGGGCCTCGGGCAGCTGCTGTCCACCATCGACCTGGTCCGCGCCCACCTCAACCCCGGGCTGGCCATCAAGGGGGTCCTGCTGACCATGTTCGACGCTCGCACCACCCTCTCGTCGGACGTGAGCGCCGAGGTCCGGCGTCACCTCCCCGGCCAGGTCTTCCGCACGGTCATCCCGCGCAGCGTCCGGCTCGCCGAAGCACCGTCCTTCGGTCGTCCGATCTCGGAGCATGCGCCGGGCTCGCGGGGGGCACAGGCCTATCACGACCTCGCCCACGAGATGCTCGAGCACGACGGTGTCTCGCCGATGCCCCTCGCGTCGCTGCCCAAGGCTCCTGAACCCGCATGGGCGACACGCTCATGACCACCGACACCCGCCGCCCCCGGGCGGGCCTCGGGCGCGGCCTCGCATCCCTCATCCCGGTGGGCCCCGCGCTCCCGGAGGAGCCGACCGACGCCCCGGTCCGCGAGGTCCCCATCGAGCGCATCCTCGTCAACCCGTACCAGCCTCGTGCCACCTTCCCCGACGAGGACATCGAGACCCTCGCGCAGAGCATCGCCACCCATGGCGTCCTGCAGCCGGTGCTCCTCACCGAGACGCCCGACGGGCTGCGCCTCATCGCGGGCGAGCGGCGGCTCCGCGCCTCGAAGCGGGCCGGGCTCACGACCATCCCCGCGGTCATCCGCAGCGCCGACGAGCAGCAACAGCTCGCGCTCGCGCTGGTCGAGAACCTCCAGCGGTCGGACCTCAACGCCCTCGACGAGGCCCAGGCGTTCCGCCGCCTCATCGACGAGTTCCAGCTCACCCAGGAGCAGGTCGCGCACCAGGTCGGCCGGACCCGCGCCGCGATCTCCAACACGCTCCGCTTGCTGGCGGTCGCACCAGAGCTCCAGGATGCCCTGCGCGGCGGGCGGATCACGGAGGGGCACGCCCGCGCCCTCGCCGGGATGCCGGACCACGCGGAGCAGGTGCGCCTCCTCGCCATCGTCGAGCAACGCGGCCTGTCGGTCCGCCAGACCGAGCAGCTCGTCCGCCAGCAGCCCAGGCCCGCCACGACACCCACCACCAGCTCTCCCCGCCCGGGCGACCCGGACCTGGAGCACATGACCGCCCGGTTGCGGGAGACCCTCGGCACGAAGGTCGTCCTGACTCCGGGGCGGAAGGGAGGACGGATCATCATCGACTGGTACGAGAGCGACGACCTGATGCGCCTGTATGAGCGCCTCGCGGGGGACGACCGCGCAGGAGGGGTGACCAGATGAACGCGCAGGCGTCCGACATCGAGACCGTCGACCTGACCGAGCCCACCCCACGACGGGGTGCCAAGGGCTCCGAGTACGGCGCCGATGCGATCCAGGTCCTCGAGGGTCTCGAGGCCGTCCGGCGCCGGCCGGGCATGTACATCGGCTCCACCGACGTGCGCGGCCTGCACCACCTCGTGTGGGAGATCGTCGACAACTCCATCGATGAGGCGATGGCCGGCCATGCCCAGCACATCGAGGTGCGCATCCAGCCCGACGGCAGCCTGCGCAACATCGACGACGGGCGGGGCATCCCGGTGGGCGTCCACAAGCAGACCGGTCGCGACGCCCTCGAGGTCGTGCATACCGTGCTCCACGCCGGCGGCAAGTTCGGCGGCGGTGGCTACAAGGTCTCGGGCGGCCTCCACGGAGTGGGCGTCTCAGTGGTCAACGCGCTGTCGTCGTCGCTGCGGGTCGAGACCGCACGTGACGGCAAGGTCTGGACCCAGGAGTACGAGCGCGGCAAGCCGACGGGCCCCGTGCGACTGGTCGGGCCCTCCAAGGGGCGCCACGGCACGGACACCGTGTTCATGCCCGACGCCCAGGTGTTCGACTCCACCGAGTTCTCGTTCGACACCATCGCCCAGCGGATCCGGGAGTCTGCCTACCTCACCAAGGGCGTCCACATCCGCCTGGTGGATGAGCGCGAGCAGCCGTGGCGCGAGCGCTCGTTCCATTTCGAGGGCGGCATCGCGAGCTTCGTGCGGCACCTGAACCGCGAGAAGGACACGCTCAGCCAGCGGCCCATCGCCATCGAGCGCCGGGACGGCTCGACCTCCATCGAGGTCGCGCTCCAGTACAACGACGCCTACGCCGAGACGGTCCTTGCCTTTGCTAACAATATCCACACGGTCGATGGCGGCACGCACGTCACGGGCTTTCGCGCTGCGCTCACGAGCTCCCTCAACGACTGGGCGCGACGGCAGGGCATCATCAAGGACTCCAAGGACAACCTCTCGGGGGACGACGTCCGCGAGGGGCTGACCGCGGTCATCAGCGTCAAGCTCACGGAGCCCCAGTTCGAGGGCCAGACCAAGGCCAAGCTCGGCAACGCCGAGGTCAAGGGCCAGGTCCAGGCGGCCGTCTCGGAGGGCCTCAGCCAGTTCCTCGACGAGAACCCCGGTGATGGCCGGCGCATCATCGACAAGTCGATGACCGCCCAGCGCGCTCGCGAGGCAGCGCGCAAGGCCCGGGACCTGGTGATCCGCAAGAGCGCCCTCGAGAGCTCGGCGCTGCCCGGCAAGCTCGCCGACTGCCAGGAGCGGGACCCCGAGCGCAGCGAGCTGTACATCGTGGAGGGCGATTCCGCGGGCGGGTCCGCGAAGCAGGGCCGCGACCGGCGCTTCCAGGCCATCCTGCCGCTGTTCGGCAAGATGCTCAACGTCGAGCGGGCACG
>JBEVIK010000246.1:0-19938 GCA_040510715.1 Candidatus Limnocylindrales bacterium | reverse complement strand
ACCCCCTCGCCCGACTTGCAGTTCGTTAACACTAACGGCCGGTCGCCGCGCATCCGGCGCGAGTCGGTGTCCATCACCTCCAGGCTCGCCCCGACGTAAGGCGCCAGGTCGGTCTTGTTGATGACGAGGATGTCGGACTGCGAGATCCCGGGACCGTTCTTGCGTGGGATCTTGTCGCCGGCGGCGACGTCGATGACGTAGATGAAGTAGTCGACGAGCGCCGGGCTGAACGTCAACGTCAGGTTATCGCCGCCACTCTCGATGAGGACGACGTCGGTGTCCGGGAACTTCGACTCCATGTCCTCGACGGCGGCGAGGTTCATGCTCGGGTCCTCCCGCACCGCCGTATGCGGGCAGGCGCCGGTCTCCACCCCCAGGATGCGGTCCTCCATGAGCACGCCCTTGAGGGTCCGCTGGACGTGCTTGGCGTCCTCGGTCGTGACCACGTCGTTGGTCACGATGAGCACCTTGGCCCCGCGCTCGAGCAGCTTGGGTGTCAGCGCCTCCACGAGCGCTGTCTTGCCCGAACCCACCGGGCCGCCGATGCCGATACGAGTGGTCTTCTTCACAGGGATCCCTTCAGCTCATGAACATCCGGACATGCGCTGACGCATGTACCGCAGCGAGGATGTCGGTCATCGGCGCGAAGGCCGACATGTCATCGAGGGCGGCGTCGCGGATCGACGCGTAGGCGTCGGGCGCGGCCGCGTCGACCGCGAACAGGATGGTCTGGGTGTCCATGTGATCCACCCGCATGATGCGCAGCGCCGCTCCCAGGATCATCGAGGCCACGCCGTACTGGTGGGCCGCGAAGGCATCCATCTCGTCGGCTCCGAGGGCCGCGAAGACGACCCCCATCCCCACCGGGAACGACCCTGGCGCCCGCCCCTCCCGCACAGCGCCCAGCCAGCCATCGACGCGGGCATCCCGGACCACGCGCTCGCCCAGCTCGCCGAGCTTGCGACCCATCCGCGTGGACATGGTCCGTGCCTCCTCGTTGAGCTTGCGCTCGAGGACGGCCTGGTCGGCCGCGATCACAGCGTCGATGTCACCACGACAGGTGGCGCGGTGGGCGTGGAGCAGGCCGATCGCATCGCCCGATGCCGCCTGGCGGGTCGCCGTACCGACCCACTCGCGAAGCGTGTCGATGTCGTGGACGACCCCACGCTCGACCGCGGACTCGAGTGCGTTGGAGAAGGAGAACGAGCCCACGGGCAGCACCGAGTCGCCGAACTGGAGCAGGCGCATGTTGCGGAGCACGGGCGGCATGGCCATGGCGGGTGTGCCGGTCACACGTCGTGGTCGTGATGGTGACCCGGCATCTCCGCGGCACCGAACAGCCGGCGTGCCTCATGCGGCGCGAGATACGGGATGACCTCGCTTGCCGGCACGAACTCGTAGCTGATGCCCTCGAACGCGTGCGTCTTCATGACCGAGGACATGACGGCATGGTCGACGGTCAGGGGCACGTACACGAGGCGGTCCTTGACCACCGCGGGCCAGTGCTGATTGCCGATGGCATGGCCCAGCTCGACGCAGGTCCGGATGGCCACGACCGGTTCGACGGACACGAGCCCGTCGAGCCGGACGACCATGACCGGCTTCATGTCGATCCGCGCGACGACCGCCGCCTGCGTGGCCTCGTCCCAGGTCAGGACGTCACCGTCCTTGAGGTGCACGGAGCGGTCGAGCGAGATGGCGAGCTCGATGCCCCCGGTGGTCGGCTTGCGCATCCCCCTGCGCAGAGCCTCCCACTCGTCGCGCACGAAGCTGGCCAGGGCCGCGCCTTCGAGGCGCTCCGCCCACACAGGGTCGCTGGCGTTGCCCAGCACCCGATCGATCGTGATCACGGTCACTCCAGAACGGTCGGCCCGCCCGGTGTCCGGACGGGCCGACGGTATCCATCGGTCAGCTGAAGAAGTACAGCTGGTTGAGGCTGATGGACGTCGACGGTTCGACGGTCGCGTGGACGCCGTCCGCCTTCACCGCGAACGTCTCGGGATCGACCTCGATCCTGGGGGTCGCGCTGTTGCGCACCATGTCCCGCTTGGTGATGGTCCGCGTGCCCTTGACAGCTACGAGATCCTTCTGGATGCCGTATCGGTCCCGGACGCCCGCGTCCAGGGCAGCCTGGGACACGAACGTCACGGACGTCCGGGTGAGCGCCGAGCCGAAGGCGCCGAACATGGGTCGGTAGACGATCGGCTGTGTTGTCGGCAGCGATGCGTTCGGGTCGCCCATCACGGCCCAGTTGATGAGCCCGCCCTTGATGACGAGCTTGGGCTTCGCGCCGAATGCCTGGGGTGTCCAGAGCACCAGGTCGGCCATCTTGCCGGGGGTGATGGAGCCCAGGATGTGACCGATCCCGAACGTCAGCGCGGGGTTGATGGTCACCTTCGCCACGTAGCGCAGGACCCGCTCATTGTCGTTGCCGGACGTGTCGCCGGGCAGCGGTCCACGGGCCTTCTTCATGGCATCCGCGGTCTGGATGGCACGCAGGAAGTTCTCGCCGATGCGACCCATCGCCTGGGAGTCGCTCGAGAACATCGAGATGACGCCCATGTCATGGAGGACGTTCTCCGCGGCGATGGTCTCGGCGCGCACGCGACTCTCCGCGAACGCCACGTCGGAGGGCACGTTGGGGTTGAGGTTGTGGCAAACCATGATCATGTCGAACAGCTCTGCCTGGGTGTTGATGCCATAGGGCAGCGTCGGGTTCGTGGAGCTGGGCAGGACGTTCTGCTCGCCGGTCACCCGCAGCACGTCGGGGGCGTGACCGCCGCCGGCGCCCTCGCTGTGGTACGTGTGGATCGTCCGGCCCTCGAACGCAGCGATCGTGTCCTCCACGAAGCCGCCCTCGTTGAGGGTGTCGGTGTGGATGGCGACCTGCACATCGAAGTCGTCCGCCACCGAGAGCGAGGCACGGATGGCCGCCGTGGTCGAGCCCCAATCCTCGTGGATCTTGAGGCCCGCGGCGCCCGCCGCGATCTGCTCCTCGATGGCCGGTCGCGCCGCGGAGTTGCCCTTGCCCAGGAAGCCGAGGTTGATGGGCAGGCCGTCCGCGGCCCGCAGCATCATCTCGAGGTTCCAGGGCCCCGAGGTGATGGTCGTGCCGTTGGTCCCGTCGGTGGGTCCCACGCCGCCCCCGAAGAGTGTCGTGATGCCGTTGCTGAGCGCTGCGTACACCTGCTGCGGTGCGATGTAGTGGACATGGGGGTCCATGCCCGCGGCCGTGAGGATGCACTGCTCACCAGAGATGGCATCCGTGGCCGGCCCGACCGCAAGGCCCGGCGTCACGCCATCCATCATCCCCGGGTTGCCGGCCTTGCCGATACCCACGATCTTGCCGTCCTTGACACCCACATCGGCCTTGACGACGCCGATGGTGGGGTCGATGACGACGACGTTGGTGATGACCAGGTCGAGCGCGCCGCCGCTGCTCGTGAGCTGGTTGTCCATGCCCATGCCGTCGCGGAGGGTCTTGCCGCCGCCGTAGAGGGCCTCGTCGCCGATGACCCGCAGGTCACGCTCGATCTCGACGTAGAGATCGGTGTCGCCGAGTCGGACCTTGTCTCCGGTCGTCGGGCCGAAGAGGTTGGCATATTCATGCCGGGAGATCGAAGTCATGCCGCTGCTCCTTGCCAGGTCAAGAGTCGAAGGTCGCGCGGGTGGGCGCGGACGCAGTCGTGAGTGAGAGCGCGCCGCGTCACTTCCCGGACTTGAAGCCCAGCTCCTTGGCGCGACGGATGGCCTCGATCGCATTCGGGCGATAGCCGGCACCGTTGCCGGCCCAGCCGTCCAGCAGGTTGTTGAACCCGTAGACGCGGCCCTTGCCACCGATGGGCACCAGCGTGACCTCCTTCTGGTCACCCGGCTCGAACCGGATCGCGGTGCCTGCCGCGATGTCCAGGCGCAGCCCGAGTGCCGCCGGCCGATCGAACTCCAGCGCGCGGTTCACCTCGAAGAAATGGAAGTGCGATCCGACCTGGACGGGCCGGTCACCGGTGTTGCGCACCTTGAGCGTGGAGCGCGGCCGCCCGACGTTGATCTCGATGTCACCCTTGGCCAGGACATAGCCACCGACCGGTGTCGAGCGCGCGGTGCCCGTCGACGCCTTCGGAGGATGGGGGTGCTTGTCCGTGTGCGACTGCTCAGGCATCTGAGTCATCCCTTCGTGCGCTGCGGGTCACTGGATGGGCGAGTGGATGGTCACGAGCCGACTGCCGTCGGTGAAGACCGCCTCGAGCTGCACGAACGGGATCATCTCTGCGACCCCATCCATGACATCGTCGGCCGTGACCGCGGTCCGACCCTCGGTCATGACCTGCTCGAGGGACTTGCCCTCTCGCGCGCCATCCAGGACGGCCGCGGAGATGACCGCCACGGTCTCCGGGTGATTGAGCTTGATGCCTTTCGCCTTCCGCTTGAGGGCGACGTCGGCCAGCATGTAGATGAGGAGCTTGTCCAGCTCTCGAGGGGTGAGATTCACGGGAGTCCCCTTCCTGTCCCAAGGGCAAGCCGCCCCACATCACGGCACTTCAGCGCCAACTCAAGCGTGCCCGGGTGCACCGCCGCATCACCCGGACCGGGTGGATCAGGGCGGCTTGGTCGACCGTACGATCCCCCCATGCCCGACTCGTACACCCTGGTGCTGGTGCTCGGCGGTGGAGGTCTCGGTTCCCTGCTCCGATGGCAGATCGGCGGCATGGTCCAGCAGCGTCACGGAGGCCCGTTCCCGCTGGGCACCTTCGTGGTCAACATCACGGGCTGCTTCGTGATCGGCCTGCTGTCGACGCTCCTGTCCATCGGTTGGGGGGAGCGCTACAGCGATGGCCTGACGGCCTTCCTGCTGACCGGTGTCCTGGGCGGGTACACGACGTTCAGCTCCTACGAGCTGGACTCGTACCTGCTGACCAAGGGCAAGAGCCGTGTCACGCTGGTGGCGTATTGGGTCGGGTCGATCGTCGCGGGTCTCGCCTTCGCGTCCATGGGCCATCTCATCGGTGACGCGCTAGGTGGCGCTCGATGAAGCGGGAGGACGTCCTCGCGGTGCTCGCCGGTGGCGCGCTGGGTGCCGGGTCGCGCGAGGCCCTGATGCTCGCCGTGGCGGACCTGCCGGGCGGCTTCCCGTTGCCGATCTTCATCGCCAACATGACCGCAGCCCTCGTCATCGGGCTGGTCGCGGGATACGTCGCCACCAGGACCATCTCACGGGGCTGGGTCAAGCTGCTGCTCATGACGGGGTTGTGTGGAGGCCTCTCGACCTTCAGCTCCTTCATCTGGGGCACTGAGCAGATGCTGGGCGATCCGACCCAGCGTGTGACCGCGACCCTGTACCTCGTGGGCAGCATGGTCATGGGGCTGCTGCTCGTGTGGCTCGGGTATCGCGCCGGCGAGCGGATCGCCTGGGGGCGCCCACCGACGGACGCGTGAACCTGTGCGATCATCGCGTGCCATGATCGGCGGGTGAGCCTCCGTCCGTCGATCGACCGCCTCGCCGCCGCGCGCCCCGGGCTGTGACGCCGTTCGAGGCGGTCGTCATCGTCGCCGCAGGGCTGGCGGCCGGGGCCATCAACACCATCGTCGGCTCGGGGTCGCTCATCACCTTCCCGACCCTGCTCGCGTTCGGCTACCCGCCGGTCGTGGCCAACGTGTCCAACACCCTCGGTCTCACACCAGGCTCGTTCAGCGGCGTCGTGGGCTACCGGCGGGAGCTGGTCGGCCAGCGCGACCGGATCATCCGCTACGGCGCCGCGGGAGCCGCGGGCGGCCTCACCGGCGCCCTGATCCTCTTGGCCGCGCCGGAGAGCGCCTTCGAGACGGTGGTCCCGTTCCTCATCCTGCTCGCCTGCGCCCTGATGGCCGTTCAGCCGCGGCTGGCGCGCTTCCTCGCCGCGCGCCGCGGGATGGAAGCCGGCCATCCGACCGGCCTGCTGGTGGGCGTGTTCCTCACGGGCATCTATGGCGGCTACTTCGGCGCCGCACAGGGTGTGATCCTGATGGCGCTGCTGGCCATCTTCCTGACCGATGACCTGCAACGCCTCAACGGGCTCAAGAATTGGATCGCCGGCCTCGTCAACGGAGTGGCGGCGATCCTGTTCGTGCTCGTGGCACCCGTCGACTACGGGGTCGCGGCACTCCTCGCCATCGGGTCCGTCGTGGGTGGCCAGGTGGGTGCGACCGTCGGGCGCCGGCTCCCCGCGCCGGTGCTCCGGGCCACGGTCGTGACGGTGGGACTCATCGTGGCGGTCCGGATGCTCATCGGCTGATCAGACCGATCACGCGGCCGTGCCGGCCCAGGCTCCCCGGCTGGTTCCCGAACAGCCGTGCTTCCCGGAATGTGGGCGTATCGGCGAGGGAGACACGAGAAGCGAGCCATGGTCGCGAGGTTCCCCTCGTTGCGACTCCCGGGATCCGGGCCGCTTGGCCAGGCAGGAGCTCCCTCGCTGGCGCACGCGCACGCCGCGCGGCACCTTCGCGCGGCATCCTGTCCGTTGCGCCCAGATCCAGGGAATGCGCGGGGACGGAGGAGCCTGGCAGGACGCAGGACGCCGTGAGCACCGCCACGGCCGGGCAGGAGCACGACCCCGCGATCACCGGCGGCCGACGTTGACAACGGTCGGGGCCACCGCTATCGTCGCGGCGCGATGACGCACCGATTCTGGTTTTACGCCTAGCGGGTACGAAGGCCGCCGAGCATAGCTCGGCAGCAGAGGCAGTCGTGCCCGCAGACGCAGGAGCCGCAAGGCACCTGCGTTTTTTGTTTCCCCGGATGGCCCACTGGGCCGAGACGGCGGGACGGGAGGCGCGGGATCGGAGAGACGGACCGATATGGCGGGCAGGCGGGCCCGCGGCACATCCACACAGGACGAGAGCGGGAACGGAGACAGCCAGATGATCGTGGTGATGCGGACGGGAGCCGACTGGGCGGCCGTCGAGGAGGTCAAGAAGACCATCGAGGCACACGGTCTCGAGGCCTACGTGATGGTCGGCGAGGAGCGATCCGTGATCGGCGTCGTCGGGCAGGGGGTCGAGCGCGTCGCGCACGTCGCCTCGATGCCGGGCGTGGAGCAGGTGGTCCGCGTCTCCAAGCCCTACAAGCTCGCCAGCAGCGAGCACCACCGGGACCGCACCCGTGTCAGGGTCGGCAACGACGTGGTCATCGGGGCGGGATCGCCGCTGGTGGTCATGGCAGGACCCTGCGCGGTGGAGTCGCGGGACCAGCTCGCGGCGACCGCACGGTGGGTCAAGCGCGAGGGCGCGACGATGTTGCGGGGCGGCGCCTACAAGCCGCGCAGCTCCCCCTACACCTTCCAGGGTCTCGAGGTCGAAGGGCTCAAGCTCCTCGCCGATGTGCGCGACGAGGTGGGCCTGCCCATCGTGACCGAGGTCACCAACCCGGCGGACGTGCCCGTCTTCGAGGACCACGTGGACATGCTCCAGGTGGGCGCTCGGAACATGCAGAACTTCGTGCTGCTCAAGGCGGTCGGCCGGAGCAGGCTGCCGGTGCTGCTCAAGCGGGGCCTGTCGGCGACCATCGAGGAGCTGCTCATGGCCGCCGAGTACATCCTCGCCGCGGGCAACCCCAACGTCATCCTGTGCGAGCGCGGCATCCGCAGCTTCGATCCATCCACCCGCAACATCCTCGACCTGGCGGCCGTGCCGGTGCTCCGCGAGCGCACCCACCTGCCGGTCATCGTCGATCCCTCGCATGCCACGGGCCACCGGCCACTCGTCCGGCCCATGGCCGTCGCGGGGGCCGCGGCGGGTGCCGACGGCATGATCATCGAGGTCCACCCGAACCCGCCACAGGCCCTCTCCGACTCGGAGCAGTCGCTGTCGTTCCCCGAGTTCGGCGACCTGATGGATGACCTGCGCCGGTTCGAGTACCTGCGCCGGCCGGCCGCTGCGACCACGCCCGCCGCGACGGTCATCGTGCCCGGTGACCTCGAGCGGCTGCGCGGCCGCATCGACGACGTGGACGCGCGCATCGCGGCGCTCATCGAGGAGCGAGCGCAGCTCGCGGTCGCGGTGCAGCAGACCCGCGAGGAGACCGACCACGGCCACGACGTGGGACGGGAGCGCGCGCTCCTCGAGCGTGCCACCGCCGGCACCGAGGACAGCGTGCTGCTGCCCGAGGAGCGGGAGCAGGTGTACTCGGCGATCATCCGTGCGGCCCGCTCGGCACAGCGGCGCCAGGCGGCGGCGGTCGCCGCCTCCACCGCCGGTATCGCCGAGGGCGCCGGGGACGACACCGAGGCACTCGCCGGATCGGTCGCGTGACATTCGGCACGGCCGCGGACGGCGATCCCTCCGGCGCCCCCGATGGGCCGGCGACGATCACGCCTGCCGGTCGCATACGGGGCGAGCTCCGGCTGCCGGGCGACAAGTCGATCGCCCACCGGGCGCTGCTCGTCGACGCCCTGTCGGCAGGAGAGGCCAGCGTGACCATCCCCGCGCCCGGCGCCGATGTGCGCAGCACCGCGGGTGCCATCCAGGCCCTGGGCGGGCTGCTGGCGGGGGAGGTCCTGCCGGACGGCCGGCTGCGCTACCGGGTACGCGGGGGTGGCACGCCCGACTCGGCCCGCCTGCCCGGGACCGGCGGCGAGGTCCTCGACTGCGGCAACTCGGGCACCAGCATGCGCCTGCTCCACGGGGCGCTCGCCGGCCGCGACGCCGAGGCGACCCTGGTGGGCGACGCCTCGCTCACGCAGCGGCCCATGGAGCGCGTCGCCACTCCGCTGCGCCGGATGGGCGTGACCGTGGAGACCACCGATGGACACGCGCCGGTGCGCATCCGGGGCGGGCGTGGTCTGGCTGCGCTGCAGCACGAGCTCCCGGTCGCGAGCGCCCAGGTGCTCGGTGCCGTCACCCTCGCGGCGCTGGCCGCCGATGGCGAGACCACCGTCACGGTGCCTGGTCCGACGCGGGACCACACCGAGCGGCTGCTGGGGTGGCTCGGCGTGCCCGTGACGCGCACAGGGCCCACCACCCGCATCGTGGGACCGGCGGGCTTCCGCGCGCGTGACATCGATGTCCCCGGGGACATCAGCTCTGCCGCGTTCTGGCTCGCGGCGGGTGCCATCCATCCCGACGCAGACCTGCGCATCCGCGCTGTCGGGCTCAACCCCAGCCGCATGGGCGTCGTCGAGGTCCTGCGGGAGATGGGCGCCGACATCGAGGTGCTCGAGGGCGACCCGAGTGGCCCGGAGCCCGTCGGCGATCTCGTGGTCCGCGGCGGCGCGCCGCTGCGGGGCCTCCGGATCGAGGGCGCCCGGACCGCCGACCTCATCGACGAGCTGCCGATGCTGGCCGTGGTGATGGCGGCGGCGACCGGACCGTCGGAGGTCCGCGATGCGGGGGAGCTGCGGGTCAAGGAGTCGGATCGCATCGCGCTCGTCGTCGCCGGCCTGCGGGCCATCGGGGTGGAGACCGAAGAGCTGCCGGACGGCTGGCGGGTGACCCCCGCGCCGGGGCGGCGCCGGCCGGTGGAAGCCCTGATCGAGACCCACGGTGACCATCGGATCGCGATGGCCTTCGCCATCGCGGCGGCTACCGGGGTGGCCGAGGGCGTAGTCATCGACGACCCCACCTGCGCCTCGGTCTCCTACGCCACGTTCTGGACCGACCTCGCGTCCGTCACTGACTCGCCGGCAGCGCCGGCCACCGCGCTGGCGGCAGCCCGATGAGCCTGCGCAAACTCCGGCTCCTGACTTCCGGGGAGTCCCACGGCCCGGGCATGAGCGGCATCCTCGATGGGCTGCCAGCGGGTCTTCGGGTGTCCACCAGGGAGGTCGATCGCGACCTCGCGCGACGCCAGCACGGCTATGGCAGCGGGCGCCGGATGCGTATCGAGCGGGACCGCGTGACGTGGAGCGCCGGCCTCCGCTTCGGGCGCACGCTCGGCAGCCCCCTCGCCTACGCCATCCCCAACCTCGACTGGGTGAGCTGGACGGAGCGGATGTCCGTGGAGCCCATCCCGAAGGCGAGGCGCCCGAAGCCCATCACGCTCGCACGCCCGGGTCACGCGGACCTCGCGGGCGCCATCAAGTACGACACCCCCGACATCCGGGACGTCCTGGAACGTGCCTCCGCGCGCTCGACCGCCCCGCGGGTGGCCGCAGGTGCCGTGTGCCGGCAGCTCCTCGCCGCGGCAGGCATCCAGGTGTGGAGCTTCGTGGACCAGCTGGGCCCCATCCGCGCCTTCCCGGACGCGGACGACCCGCTCGACCGCATCGGCGACGGCTGGTGGCGGCGCGACCGGCGCGACCCGACCCCGCTGCGCTGCCCAGACCCAGCGGCCGAGTCGGCCATGATGGCCGAGGTGGACGCGGTCATCGCGGCGGGCGACTCCATCGGTGGCAGCTTCATCGTGGTCGCCGAGGGGATGCCCATCGGCGTGGGCTCCAACGCGGAGTGGGACACCCGGCTCGACGCTGCGCTGGCCGCGGCGACCATGGGCATCCAGGCGGTCAAGGGTGTCGAGATCGGCCTCGGGTTCGGGGTCCTCGACCGTCGTGGCAGCGCGGTCCACGACGAGGTGGACCCGGCACGCCCCTGGGACCGCCGCACCAACCGTGCCGGCGGCGTCGAGGGTGGCATGAGCAACGGCGAGCCCATCGTGGTGCGTGTCGCGGTGAAGCCCGTGGCGACGCTGCGCAAGCCGCTCGACTCGATCGACCTCGCGACGGGCAAGCCCGGTCGGGCGCACATCGAGCGCAGCGACGTCGCCATCCTGCCCCGCGCCGCGGTCGTGGGCGAGGCGATGGTCTCGTTGGTGCTGGCCGACCAGCTCCTCGCGACGTTCGGGGGCGACACCATGGGCGACGTGCTCGCGGGCGTCCGCCGGCGGCGACTGCGCTCGCGCGGGCCACGCGGCGGTGTCACCGCCGAGATCACGGCACCGGCCGCGCTGCCGGACGACGCGGCCGCCGAGGCGACCCCGATCGCCGGCGCGGACGCCTGAGGCCAGGGATGTCCATGACGGCACCCACGGAGCGACAGGACGCGGTCGGGGCGCTGCGCTTCGGGCTCATCGGCGAGCACATCGCCTACTCCGCCTCGCCGGCGATGATGACGGCCGCCTTCGCCGCGCTCGGGCTGCCCCATGCCTACGGGCTCATCGACATCGCCGAGGCCGACGTGCCCGGGGCCGTCGATGAGCTGCGCCGGCCGGGAGCCGGCGGCGCGAACGTGACCACACCCCACAAGCGGCTCGTGGCGTCGCTCATGGACGAGCTGTCACCGGACGCCGAGCGTGCCGGCGCCGTCAACTGCGTCGTCCCGCGTGACGGGCGGCTGGTCGGACACAACACGGACCTGCCCGCGCTCATCGCCCAGGTCGCCGCGCTCCGGCCGGGCGGCCCGGATCGCGCGGTCGTGCTGGGCGGCGGTGGTGCGGCCGGTGCCGTCCTGCTGGCGCTCGAGGGGGCCGGCGCTCGCGACGTCGTCTCGCTCACGCGGTCGGGCGGCACGTGGGACCGGATGGCAGATGAGCTAGCGCGGGCCGACATGGTCGTCAACGCGACGCCCATCGGCACCGGCGCGGACGAGACCCCGGTGCCCGCGGGGCTCCACCGGTCCGACCTCGCGGTCCTCGACCTCGTGTACCGGCCCAGCCCGACTCGCCTGGTGCGCGAGGCTCGCGCCGCGGGCGCGCCGGCTCGAGCGGGGGGCGGGATGCTCCTGGGCCAGGCGATCCGAAGCCTCGAGCTATGGCTCGGCGTGCCCGCGCCGGTCACGGCGATGCGCGACGCCCTCGTCGCGAGCGTGGGGGACGGCGTCGATGCCTGAGCGGATCGTGCTCGTGGGGATGCCCGGGAGCGGCAAGACGAGCGTGGGGCGTGCCGTCGCGGAGCGGCTCGGGCGGCCGTTCCTCGATCTCGACGAGGCCATCACCCGGCGGACGGGCCGCACACCCGGCCGCATCTTCGAAGAGGACGGCGAGGCGGCGTTCCGGGCCATCGAGGCCGCCGAGGTGCGGTCCGCGGTGGCCATCCCGGACGTGGTCCTGGCGACCGGCGGCGGCGCCGTCATCGACCCGCTGTCCCGGTGGGCGCTCTGGGACGCCGGGGTCTCGGTGTTCCTCGATGTCGACGACGAGCGCCTCGTGGAGCGGGTGGGCCGGCACGCGGAGACACGGCCCGTCCTCTCGGGCGACCCGACCGCACGGCTCGCGCGGCTGCGCGCCGAGCGGGAGCCGCTCTACGCCGCGGCCGATATCCGTATCGCGGCCGAAGGCTCCACGCGGTCGGTCGCCACCACCGTGATCGAGGCGGTCCGCGCGCAGCCGGGGGTCGGGCGTGTCCTGTTCGACGCTCGCGTCCGGAGAGACCATCTCCAGGGACCGCCCGACGCGCGCATCACCTACGGCCGGGACCTTCGGCCCGTCCTCCCGCAGCTGGTCGCGGCACACTCACGGGGCGAGCCGATCGTCATCGCGGACGAGCACGTCGCGGGGGCGTTGCCCGACATGCTCGCGGCCCTCCCGGGATCCCGACGTTTGACCATCGAGCCGGGGGAGCGCGCCAAGCGGCTGGCGGCGGTGGAACGGCTGCTGGAGGCCGCGTCCGAGATGCGCGCAGAACGGGGTGACGCGTGGGTCGGCGCCGGTGGCGGCGCGACCGGGGACATCGTCGGGACCGCGGCCGCGCTGTATGTCCGGGGAGCGCCGCTGGTCCAGCTGCCCACCACCTGGCTCGCCCTGTCCGACTCGGCCATCGGTGGCAAGGTCGCGGTGGACCTGTCCCACGCCAAGAACGCTGCGGGCGCCTTCTGGCCGCCCGTCGCGGTCATCGGCGACATCGCGGCGCTGCGCACCCTGCCGGTGCAGCTCCTGCGCGACGGCCTCGCGGAGGTCATCAAGAGCGCCGTCATCGGCGACCCGTGGCTGTGGGACCTCCTCGAGACACGGGGTGCCGCTGCGCTGGGCATCGACGGCCCGCCCGACGAGGCAGCCCGGTACGCGATGGTCGAGCGCTCGATGCGCCTCAAGCTGGGCGTCGTGGACCGGGACCCCTTCGAGCGGGGCGAGCGACGGACCCTCAACCTGGGCCACACCCTGGGGCACGCGCTCGAGATCGAGAGCGACTTCACGCTGCCGCACGGCCAGGCCGTCGCACTGGGCCTGCGGGCCGTGACCGCCATCGCGGAGGGTCGCGGGGCCACCCCGGACCTCGCCGCGCGCATCGATGATCTGCTCGCGCGACTCGGCTACACGCTGAAACGGACCTTCGACCCGAGCGCGGTCAAGGCAGCCCTTGGCGTGGACAAGAAGCGCATCGGAGGACGCCAGCATTGGATCCTGCCCATGGACATCGGCACCGTGATCGACGTGGATGACGTGACCGACGCCGAGCTCGACCGCGCCATCGCGCGCATCACCCCCGCCGACCGATCGGCAAGGAGCGCCGCATGAGGATCCTGCTGCTCAACGGCCCCAATCTCGGACGGCTCGGCCTGCGCCAGCCCGAGATCTACGGGTCCACCACGCTCGCCCAGGTCGTGGACGCTGCGCGGGAACGTGCTGCGGCGCGTGGCTCGACCCTCGAAGCGTTCCAGTCCAACCACGAGGGAGCGCTCATCGACCGTCTGGAGCAGCGCGACTATGACGGCATCGTCATCAACCCTGGAGCGCTCACCCACTACAGCTATGCGCTCCACGACGCCCTCATCGCATCCGAGAAGCCGGGCATCGAGATCCACGTGAGCGACATCCACAAGCGGGAGGAGTGGCGACGGGTGTCGGTCACGCGCCCTGCCGTGACCGATACCGTCATCGGCAAGGGCTGGCAGGGCTATCTCGAGGCAGTGGACCGACTCATCGACATCGTGGAAGGGCAGCAGACATGATCGCACCCGTGGCACCAGCGAGCGAACAGGCGCCAGGCGTGGTCGCGGTGGAATGGAGCGCCGACACGCTCACCCCAGTGGCCGCGGCGCTCCGGTTGCGGGACCGGCTCGCGTTCATCCTCGAGAGCGTCGAAGGTGGCGCGCGGTACGGTCGCTACTCGTTCGTGGGCGTCCGCGGGCGGACGCTCGTCGTCGACCGTGGCAGTGCCGTGGTCTGGGACCCCGACTACAGCGAGCTCGACCGGTTCGAGGAGGCCGACCCGCTGGAAGCCCTGCGCCGCGTCCTCCCGGCCGCTGCGGGCGCGGGCCGCGCGGCCACCACCTTCCCGTTCCCGCTCGATGCCGGGGTGGGCTATGTCGCGTACGACGCCGCGGCCCGCTGGGAGCGCCTGCCGGTCCCCGAGGCGGATCCCATCGGGCTCCCCGAAGCCGTGTTCCACATGCCCGCGGTGGTCATCGCGTTCGACCACCTCGCCCAGACCGCGACCCTCGCCACCACCGCGGATGACGGCGCACACGAGCGCATCGCGCAGGTCGCGGAGCGGCTCGCCCGACCGGTGCCGGACGAGGCACCGGTCAGGCTGGGGATCCCGGGGGAACGACCGCCGCGGCCCATGCCGCCCGCCGCGGACCCGGCCTACGAGGCGGGGGTCGCCAAGCTCGTGGAGGACATCCACGCGGGGGAGATGCTCCAGGTCGTGCCGGCACGCCGGTTCGAGGTCGCCAACAGCGCACCGGCGCTGGCCATCTATCGGGCGCTCCGGCGCATCAACCCGTCGCCGTACCTGTTCGCCGTGGACCTCGGCCCCGGTCGCTCGATCCTGGGCGCATCACCGGAGCTCCTGGTCAAGGTCCACGAGCGGGAGGTCGTGACGCGGCCGCTGGCCGGGACGAGGCCACGTTCGGACGACCCGGTGCGCGATGCCGAGCTCGAGGCGGACCTGCTCGCCGACGCCAAGGAGCTCGCGGAGCACGCGATGCTCGTGGACCTCGCGCGCAACGACGTGGGCCGGGTGGCCGAGCCGGGCAGCGTCGAGTGGCCCCTGCTCTACGGCGTGGAGCGCTACTCCCACGTGATGCACCTCGTGTCGGAGGTGCGCGGCACGCTGCGCACCGACCGGGATGCCTTCGACGCCCTCCGGGCGACATTCCCCGCGGGCACGCTCTCGGGCGCGCCCAAGGTTCGCGCGATGCAGGCCATCGCGGAGGTGGAACAGGCGCGCCGTGGCCCGTACGGGGGTGCCGTCGGTTACTTCGCGCCGGACGACCTCGAGGTCGCCATCACCATCCGGAGCGTCGTGCTCAAGGACGGCACCGCGTTCGTGCATGCGGGCGCGGGTGTCGTCGCGGACAGCGTCCCGTCACGCGAGTCAGCGGAGGTGGCTGCCAAGGCGAGCGCGGTGCTCGCCGCGCTCGCGGAGGCGGCACGAGGCGAGGAAGGGACCCTGGCATGAGCGTCACGACGGGGAGCGTGGAGATCGCCGGGCGCGTGGTGCCCATGACGGGTACCGGCCGGCGCATCGTCCTCGTGGACAACTACGACTCGTTCACCTACAACCTCTACCAGTACCTGCTGATGCTGGGCGCGGAGGTCGAGGTGGTGCGCAACGACGAGGTGAGCGCGGCCGACATCGCGGAGCGCGACCCCGACGGGATCGTGCTCTCCCCCGGGCCATCGAGCCCCGAGCACGCGGGCATCACCCCGGATGTCATCCGGTTGCTGGGCCCCACGACCCCGATGCTGGGCGTGTGCCTCGGCCACCAGGCGATGGGCATGGTCTACGGCGGTGACGTCATCCGTGCCGAGCCTGTCCACGGCAAGCGCTCCCCTGTGGAGCACACCGGGGTGGGAGTGTTCGAAGGCCTCCCCTCCCCGCTCGAGGCCGGCCGGTACCACTCCCTGGCCATCCGGCGCGAGACCATGCCAGACGTGCTCGAGGTGACCGCGTGGTCGCCCGACGGGCTGGTGATGGGCGTCCGCCACAGGGAGCACCCCGTGGAGGGCATCCAGTTCCACCCGGAGTCGATCCTCACCGACGACGGCGCGATGATGCTCAGCAACTGGCTCGCCCGGGTCCCGGTCCGGGAACCCGCCCCGGCGGCCTGATGACCTCCGTCAGGCCGTCGTCCTTGGACGCACGATGCAGGCGACCGCCGGTCTAGGCGACCGGGAGCGCGGCCTGTGGCGTGTACACCCACAAGAGGCGCAATGGCTCGGTGCCCGTGTTGCGGTGCTGGTGGTGGACACCTTTGGGGACCCACATCGCGTCACCGGCCTTGAACTCGGCCTCCTCGCCCTCGGATACCAGGACACCCGAGCCCGACAGCACGAGGTTCATCTCCTCGGACGATTCGTGGACGTGGTATGAGCTGGCCTCGCCAGGCTCGAACACGGTGATTCCCGCCATGAACTCCTCCGATCCCATCTCCGGAGACAGGAAGCGGAACACCTTGCGACGGTAGCCGGGCTCGTCCAGACCGATCCAGATCTGCTCGGCATCGTCAAAAGGCGAGATCAGGCGCACCTTCATCGATCGACCTCCTGGATGGCGTCACTGGCTGGGATCCCGTCGTAGCTCGCGGCCGTCGGGTCGATGAGGCGCATCGGCAGCTCCCGCGCGCGCTCCTCGACGATGTGCGCAGCGAGACCGAAGCTGCGCGCGATGGCGAACAGCAGGTCGCCGTAATCCGGGTCGAGCCCGATGGCGTCGAGAGCGACCGCCAGCGCGCCGTCGATGTTCACGGGTACCTCGCGGTCCACGTGGCGGCTCACCCTGGCCGCGAGCGCCCTCACCGCTGCCTCCCGTCGCCCGTCCGACATCGTCGAAGCGACCGCCAGGAGGCGTTCAGCGCGCAGGTCCTGTGTGTGCCAGCGGTGGCCGATGCCCGGCAACCGCCGGCGAGCGTCGCGCTCCGACCGGAACGTGGCGTCGGCCCAGGCATCGAGGTCGCCATCGGGCGGGATGGTCCCCAGGAGATGCATCGCGCGCGTGACCACGGCGCCGTGCAACTCGCCGAATGAGAGGATGCCGCCGGCGAGCGCGCTCATCGGCGCGGCGCGGGTGGATGCGATGGTGCGGGCCACCAGTGCGGACGGCGCCAGGGGGCCATGGTCGATGGCCGCCACGAGGCAGGCCTCGAGCAACTCGATCTGGGCAGTCCGGGGCGGCTCGCCCGACCACAGGCGCAGCAGCATCTCCGCGAACGAGATGCGCCCGATGGCCTCGTCGAGAGCGAGACCCCGGATGAGCACGCGGCTCTCGGTGGTCGCCGTGATCGCCGTGGACCACGCGGTCGCCTTGGCCGCCCGCCCGGTGATGGGCCCTTCGTGGACCTTGCTCACGCGGCGCGCCGCTCGGGGGCCGTGGCACGGGACGACCGTCGCATCAGCGGGCCGCCTGGTAGATCCGCTCGATATCCCAGGCACCGGGAGTGGCTACGGGCGTGTTGCGCATCGGGACGTCGAGCACGCTGGGCCGCCCCGAAGCGATCGCCGCGCTGATGGCCGGCCGGAGGTCCTCGGCGCGCTCGATGCGGACGCCGTCGGCGCCACAGGCACGCGCGATGGCCGCGAAGTCGGGCGAATAGGGACGCCCATCGGCGAGGAACTCGCAGCCGTACCCCGTCCCGTAGTGCTTCCGCTCGAGGCCCGCGATGGTGCCGAATGCGGCGTTGTTCATGACCACCCAGACGGGCGCGATGCCCATCTCGACGGCCGTCGCGACCACGTTCGGGTTCGACCCGAACGCGCCGTCCCCGACGAGCGCGATGGCAGGCCGGTCGATCCCAGCCGCGACGACGCCCAGGACGGCGGCGGGGCCGAAGCCCATCGTCGAGAAGCCGCCGGGGGTCAGGAACGAGTCCGGCGTGTCCACCGGGTACTGCTGGGCCACCCCGTTCTTGTTCCAGCCCACGTCAGTGACCAGGATCGCGTTCGGCGCCGCGCTCCGGACATCCGCGAGGATCCGCTCGGGCAGCAGCGGGAACTCATCAGACCGGGCATTCTCGCGACTGGCCGCGAGGAAGGCGGCTCGCTCCTCCCGGAGTGCTGCCCAGTCGTACCCGCGGTCGGGCGTCGCGGCGCCGTACGCCTCGCGGATCGCCGCGAGGGCGAGGCCCGCGTCGGCGGTCGCGGCGATCGCGGTCGGGTAGTTCCTTCCCGGCTCGTGGGGATCGATGTCGATATGGATGAGCCGGGTCGGCGGGATGGAGAAGGTCACGCCCGGCTCCCAGCTGCTGCTGTCGGTCTCCGGGAAGCGCGTGCCCACCGCGAGGATGACATCGGCCTCCGATGCCGACCGGTTGGCGGCCGGCGAACCCCAGAAGCCGACCACCCCGAGCAGCTGGGGGTGATCTGGCGGCAGGACGCCGGTGCCCATCAGCGTGTGAGCCACGGGGATGCCCGCCAGCTCGGCCAGCTCCCGCACCTCGGCCGTCGCGCGCCGCGTGCCCCCGCCAGCGAGAAGCAGCGGCCGCGTGGCTCCCCGCAGCTCCGTCGCGATCGCCGCCGCGGTCGCCGGGCTGAGGGCCGGCCGCTCGACCGGGGAGGGCGGGATGATGGAGGTGTCGAGCGCCTCGCCCAGGATGTCCATCGGGATGGACACCAGGACCGGGCCTCGTCGGCCCGCGAGCGCCGTGTCCCACGCCCGGGCGAGCACACGGGGGACCTGGTCACCGCGCCGGACACGCCAGGCACGCTTGACGAATGGCTCGTACACCGACACCTGGTCCGCGTCGCGCCGAAGGTTGAACTCCTGGTGGGGTCCGCGTCCCTCGTAGTAGGACGGCACGTCACCCGCGATCACCAGGAGCGGGATCGAATCGAACGCGGCGGTGGCGACACCTGTGACGGCGTTGGTCATGCCCGGCCCCACGTGGAGCACCGCGACACCCGGCCGCCCGGTCGCCCGCGCATACCCATCGGCGGCGTGCGCGGCGACCTGCTCGTGTCGCGTGGTCACGAAGCGCGGCACGCCCTGTCGCTCGAGGGCGGCCAGGAGGGAGATGTTCGTGTGCCCGCAGATCCCGAACGCGATCTCGCAGCCCCGGTCCCCGAGGAACCGCGCGACATGATCGGCCACGGTGGGCTGGCTCGTCATCGTGGGCGCCCAGGGCTGAGCATGCCGCCTCCGTTCGTTCCATATGGTGGGACCGTGTCCCACCAGTGGCACTCACCGTAGCCGTCGGGCGCGGCGAGTGTCAAGTCTGCACCGAGTCCCGGCGAGCGCCGGGACTCGCTCCCGGATCGTTGGCACGTGGTACACAATAGTGGGACGACACCTTGTGAAACTGGGACACGGGGAGGCACTGATGGCGGAGCGATCGATCACCCCGGACGAGACGGCGGAGGTGGACGCCCTGGTCGCTCGAGGCCGAGCGGCGCTCCGTGGCTTCGAGGGCGCCACGCAGGCGCAGGTCGACCGGTTGTGCCAGGCGGTCGGCTGGGCCGTCGCCAACGAGACCACGTTCACGAGGCTCGCGCGCATGGGCGTGGAGGAGAGCGGTCTTGGCGACCCGGTGTCCAGGGTGTCCAAGCGCTTCAAGGTGATGGGCATCCTGCGAGATGTCCTGCGCCAGCCGAGCATCGGGGTCATCGAGGAGGTGCCCGAGAAGGGCCTCGTCAAGTACGCCAAGCCCGTCGGGCTCATCGCGTCCCTCGTGCCCACCACCAACCCCGAGCTGACACCGCCCGGGGTCGCCCTGTTCGCGCTCAAGTGCCGTGACGCCGTCGTGTTCTCGCCGCATCCCCGGAGCAAGGCGACCACGCTCGAGACGGTGTCCATCATGCGGCGGGTGCTGGAGCGCGAGGGTGCACCCCCCGACCTGCTCCAGTGCCTGGCCCGTCCCAGCATCCCCGCGGCGCGCTACCTCATGACCCAGGCCGACCTGGTCCAGGCGACCGGCGGCAAGGACATGGTGAAGGCGGCCTACAGCTCCGGGACGCCCGCGTACGGCGTCGGCGCCGGGAACTCGACCATGGTCATCGACGAGACCGCCGACGTCCCGCATGCGGCTCGCAACACCCGTACCAGCAAGACATCCGACTTCGGCTCGGGATGCTCGTCGGACGGCAACCTCATCGTCGAG